>JAUIHU010000276.1 GCA_030432175.1 Verrucomicrobiia bacterium
TCTGGTATAGTTAGCCGCAAGGTCACTCGGAACGGTCGGATGTCACCGTTTCCCAGTAAAACCGAGCGCGTAAGCCTTCTTCCTCCAGTTGGGTTTCGAGATTGAGCCGAGTCACGGAACCCAACAAACCAAAACTGCGGAATCCATCCTGATAGGGAGGCTGAGTGGTTGCGGAGATTGTTCCAAAATGATCGCTGGTAATCTGGCCGTCAGCGGTCATGAACCATTCGCCTGAGCCTGGATGGAATGGGTGGAATCCAAAAAATTCGTAATGTTTTTGCTGCGCTTCTTCAATGGTTTTGGCTCCCAGACTTTCCTGAATGGTTTCCAAATAAACCGATCCATCCAATGTGGCGCTGCGTTCCATATCCATTGCAGCAGTGAATAGACTCGGGAGTTGTTCCACCGCGGCGCCTGGCGTGGATTCCATATGCACGGCGTTTAAGTTGGAGTATTCCGATCCAATAATATCGCCGGCGGAATCCCACGGCAGGTTCTTCAATGCCAGGAATCCATTTTCAATCTGAATTCCGAACCGCAGTTTCACCAGCCCGGCGAATGACCATTCAAATACCCAGGCATCTTCACCTCGCATTTTATAAAATCGCCCCATCATATCGCCGCTGCTGCGGCTTCCAGGATGTTGTGTTGAAATGCGACGCATGATTTCCAAGGCACGATCCGGATTTTTCAATTCAATGGCAACTGTGGTGGGGCGGGTGAAGATCGCAATCAAACTGGAAATGATGACCATGTCGTTGTTATTTCCTCGAACCCGGTTCTTGAGAAATCCAAGAATATCACCACTGCCCAAAGCCAGTATCGGATCAGTGTCATGCAACGCTATGGAGATTCCCGGACCAAACTCGTCATACAACTCTGGTGGCCGTCCGGTAAATCGGCTCAAGCCCTCGTACATAAAGTCCCGGATCCAATTAACCCATTGGTTTTCATTGAAGTTCATGGACATTTTGACGACTGGCGTTTCTCTGAACAGCGGGACCTTCAACGGTATTTCATCCTCCTTTGAAACCAGTGTTTCACGCACGCGATTGTAGAGTGAGTTTTCAACCAGTGGCAGGATGAATGTTTCCAGACTGTAAGCGGAGGCGGATTCTGGATTGGCGGGTTCTTCGCGATTGAAGCGGATTGCGATCGGATCAAAAAAGCGACTCCAGTAGCGGGTGTAGTTCTCGACATATCTTGAGTAGGCTCTGGCTTCGGCGCTGGACACGGATTCAATCTCAATCGTAGAGACAGGTGTCATAGAGTTCAGAGCGCCGTAGTGCAGATGGCTGGGAGCCTGCCCTGCGGTCCAACGAATTTGCGAAGTGTCTAATGAGGCGCTGAGATATTTTTTAGATTTCAATTCTTCAATAGATTCGGGAGCTTTTCCGTGGTCCATTTGATACATCATGGCGGCGTAAGTCAGCTTTTCCATTTGAACCCGGGCTTGAGTGCGTCTCCATTGGGCGATCTTGATTTTCGGACCGATCAAGGAACGAATGAAAGTATCAGAAAAATAAACGTAGGCTCCCGTGGATTCGTTCATCGGTAATCGATTCTGAAGATATTGAAATTCAGAACTTCGCCCCAATCCGCCAGCGCCCTGGGTTTTGCGGAGTTGGTTGACTTCCGTCAGAGTCTTTCGATTGGTGGAAAGGATCCAGACCTCATCTTCGATCAGCCAGAAAGCTTTGCTATTTCCCATCAGAGATTGGACTTCCAGTGTTGGTTCATCATTGTCAGAACTTTGGGACAGGATCAGATTTCTCAAAGCGCGCAGAGCTGGTGAGGAAGAAGGGCGGATCACGACCGTCAGATCAGCGCCTTCGGTAAAAAAGAGATCTCCAGTCAGCCAGAGCATTTCTTCAATCACATTGGGGTTTAAGAACAGCTCGGCCCACTCCTTCTTAAGTCCCAGGCGGGCCATTGTTTTATCAATCACATGATGGTGGAAAGCTGAGTTTTGAAATCCTGCTCCGAGGTTTTGGAAGTAAGCTGCCCCTCGTTTTACCAGGCTCGCAGCCAGTTCGACGTCCTGAAAGTAGATGGCCAGTTGATCTTGAGGAGCCCAATCCAGGAGTGTTCCGGACAAAGGTTCTGTTTCCAGTTCCTGCCACATCTTTTCAAATGGGTGAGATCTGACCGACACTTTCGGAAGTTTACTCAACGTGGTCGAAGATTCGGAAGCCTCCGTTGATCCTGCATTATCCGGGTTGAGAACGTCTGTTTGCAAAGTTTCACGAATAGCGGCGCGTCCTCCAAAAACTTCCAGAGCAGTCACCGTCATGTTGGGACGATTGTTGTTGCGGTTTCGGCGGACCATATCTGTGATCCAGTCATCTTCTGCCCCGTAAGTGGTTAGGAGACGTGAAAGCCAATAATGCAGCGCCAGGGCATCACTTTCCATAGCCCAATCACGCCAACCTTCAGCGCGAGAAAGTGCCCACGCAGCGAGTTCTTGCTTGCCTTGTTCAGATTTCATCTCCGTCGCGCCGGGAATATTCCATGTCAGTTCTACATGTGCGCCTCGTTCTGGAGATGCCATGATCCCGGTCCATTTCTCGTTCGCGTTGAGGCGATCTCCAGGGTACAAAGCTCTAAGTATCCAGGTAGCGTCATCCTGTTTTTCTAAAATTTTTTCCAGTCTGGCATCCAGTGTGGTTTCGGGAAAAAGAGGTTGAATCTCCAGGTTGTATTCGGCGACCAGTTCGGGATCAATCTCTCTTCGCTGCGTACGGCCGTTATTGAGCAAGATCCAATGTTTGCCGTCATTAATAAACGGGCGCGTTTCAATCGCCAGCATTTGTGGATCGGTCGGAGCAGGCCAGTTATTGTCTCCCAGCTCCATTGGGATATTCGGGATCAGGTGGATTGTGTCTTCCCTCAACCAGGTCGGGTATTCCCCTTCGTCACCAAATAAATCCTCTGGCTTGCAGGGACTGGACCCGTCATGGTCTCGCGCATAATAAATCGCCTGGTAATAAACGCTTCTCAACTCCCCACTTCGTTGATCCAGTTGTTTTTGAATTTCAATTTTCTGGAATCTTCTTCCTGAGTTCAGCGCCTCAATCTTTTTGGCGTCCTCAGGATCTGCATCCAGTTGGATGTCACGCAGCGAGCCGGATGATTGTGCATCGGGTTGCAAACTCCAATCAATGCCTCCAGGAGCTTCGAATGATCCAGTGACCACAGTCAGCCCGGTGACTGGATCAGTCCAGTGACGAGAATCATCCACTCTGATCTGGCTGTTTTGCGCAGATGCGCTGACGGAGATTCCGATTGCCAGGCAGCAAACTCTGAACGTCCATTTCTGAACTGATGGAATGGTTTGGGATGGCTTGGGGTGTTTCCAAACAAGGATCATTTCTTTTGTGAAACGAGCCAATCTTTGGAAGTAAGATTGAGCGTGATAGTTAGAGAGTGGAACCATAGATTAATTTAACCACATCCCGTGGATTAGCAATACCCTTAAAGTAAATATGGACCGGCGAATGGGTGTAGCGATCCGGAATTTCCGGGCGCGATTAGAAGGGGGTGGATCTTTGCCGTTCGGCCCACGTCAAATACTGGCTCCACTCGCCGAGCTGGGGCTCAGCGTTCCCAGGGGCGCCACCCAACTTTAATCATACCCGGATTTTTCAAATCAATTGAACCTGGCTTGACCTGAACGGGTTTCGCTTTCAATATGACCGAATTATTCCAGTTTATGAGCAAGCAAAAAAAGACCACCAGGAAAGCGTCCGCCAAGCGGAAGTCCACTCCCAAGCAACCAGCGGCCACATCCAACATTGAGTCCATGATGCATGAGGATCGCGTGTTCGCTCCTGACAAGGAGTTCTCCAAGCACGCTCATATCAAGTCCATGACTCAGTACAAAAAGCTATACAAACAGTCGATTGAATCTCCGGAGAAATTCTGGAGCGATCAGGCTAAGGAGGAGCTGGTTTGGTTTAAGCCCTGGAAGAAGACACTTCAGTGGAAGGCTCCGGATGCAAAATGGTTTGTGGGTGGACAGTTGAATGTCAGTCACAACTGCCTTGATCGATGGCTGGAAAGCGATATAGCAAACCGGGCTGCAATCATCTGGGAAGGCGAACCGGACAGTCTGACTCGCCCTGGAGAGGAACGAACTTTGACATATCGTCAATTACATCGCGAGGTCTGTCGATTTGCCAATATCCTGAAACGTCACGGCATTAAAAAAAGAGATCGTATTATTATCTATATGCCGATGACCCCGGAAGCTGCGATTGCCATGTTGGCTTGCGCCCGGGTCGGGGCGATTCATTCCGTGGTTTTTGGTGGATTCAGTTCGCAGTCCATCGCGGATCGGATCTCGGACTGCGGCGCCAAGATGGTCATTACTGCCGATGGTGGCTACCGTCGTGGGTCCATCGTTCCATTGAAGAAGAACGTGGATGACGCATTGTTGATCAAGGGCGAAGACGGAGAATTGCTGGCGAAGAGTGTCGAAAAGGTCATTGTGCATCGTCGCGCGAACATCGACATTCATATTGAACCCAACCGCGATTTCTGGTGGCATCGTGAGTTGGAATACGTCGACGCAAATTGCCCGGCAGCCAAACTCGACAGCGAACACCCATTGTTCATTCTTTACACCTCAGGTTCTACCGGAAAGCCCAAAGGCATTCTTCACACCACCGCCGGTTACCTGTTGGGTGCGAAGATGACCAGCAAATACATCTTCGATCTAAAACCTGAAGATGTTTACTGGTGTACTGCCGATGTTGGTTGGGTGACCGGTCACAGTTACATGGTGTATGGTCCGCTGGCAAACGGTTCCACAGTGGTCATGTACGAAGGAGCGCCAAACTATCCGGAGCCGGACCGTTTCTGGAGCATTGTTGAGAAATACTCTGTATCGATCCTTTACACTGCGCCGACCGCTATTCGGGCATTTATGAAATGGGGCGAAAAGTGGCCGAAGAAACATGATCTGTCCTCCCTGCGATTGTTGGGAACCGTGGGTGAACCAATCAATCCGGAAGCGTGGATCTGGTACCACGAAGTCATCGGCGGCAAGCGTTGTCCGATTGTCGACACCTGGTGGCAGACAGAGACCGGTGGAATCATGATTGCCCCATTGCCTGGAGCCACACCGACTAAGCCAGGCAGCGCCACATTGCCATTCTTTGGAATCAAACCTGAACTTGTGGACGACTCCGGGGAAGCGGTGAAGAAAGGCGAAGGCGGAAAGCTGGTCGTGCGGCAACCCTGGCCCAGCATGCTGCGTGGCATCTGGGGAGATAAAAAACGATTTAAGGAAGTTTACTGGAGCGAGGTTCCTGGATCGTATTTCACTGGAGACGGATGTCGTCAGGATAAGGATGGTTACTTCTGGATCGTTGGGCGGATCGACGATGTGCTGAATGTGGCAGGACACCGAATTGGAACTGCCGAAGTGGAAAGCGCGCTCGTTAGTGATCACCGCGTTGCGGAGTCCGCAGTCGTGGGGCGTCCTGATGATCTCAAAGGACAGGCGATTGTGGTTTTTGTGACTTTGAAGGAGGGCGTCAAAGCTTCAGAAAAGCTTAAAATAGAATTGCGGAATCATGTTGGAAAGGAAATAGGACCTGTCGCCAAGCCGGACGACATCCGTTTTGCCGAAGCATTACCCAAGACCCGGTCTGGAAAGATCATGCGACGTTTGCTTAAGCAAATCGCAGCCGGCAAGGAAATCCAGGGAGATACGACCACACTGGAAGATTTGAGTGTGTTGACGAGACTGAGCGCTTCTGAAGAATAGAAGATTTTCTTAGATTCATAATATATAAGGCCTCTGCTGCTCCTTGAGGTGGATAGCCCGGGCCTTGAAGACCTCATCATCCGAATCCTGGTACTTCTGTGCGATCTTGAGGACCGACATCGCTTCGATCTTGGCCTGTGCTGGGTCGTAGACACCGCAGTACAGGTCGCAGTGTGCGTGTGCGACCATGACCTGTCGCATACCTACTCCTTCTCTCGATTCCGTTGCCCACGACCATACTCACGCTGGAGACATGGCAATGATGCGATTCCGCGTGGCGGGCCATTCGATGGTCCCGACCCTCGAGCCCGGCAAGGAAGTGGTCACCACCTCAACCAGAAGAGCCGTGCGCGGTGACATCGTCGTCTTCGAGCATCCAAGTCGCCCCGACTTCTGGCTGATCAAGCGTTTGACAGACGACAGAGGGTGGGTTCTGTCAGACAATGAAGAAGACGGAACCGACGACTCGAGGCAGTTCGGTCCGGTGGACATCGCCCGACTCAATCCGGTGGTCACCCGGCTCGACGCCGCCATCTTCGATGAGG
>JAUIHU010000277.1 GCA_030432175.1 Verrucomicrobiia bacterium
AAGCCAAAGGACCTTGGGTTTGATCCGGTCCGGAAAGCTGGATTCTGGTCCTACCGCCAGATTCTGGAACGCAATCATTTTGAGCCTGGGTTTTTTGCCGGGAATGTGTCGCTGGTGAACTGGCCATAGAATGATTACCTGCTGGGGACTTTGATTGATGTGGATCAAAAGACTTTTGACAGTCATGTTGCTGCCGCTGCCGAAATGAATCGTTGCCTTCTGTATTGGATGCAGACCGAAGCGCCGCGTCCTGATGGCGGAGCTGGATGGAAAGGGCTACGATTGCGGCCGGACATGGTTGGGACCAATGATGGTATGGCTCAGTATCCGTATATTCGTGAGTCCCGCCGGATGCGAACCGAGTTTACCGTAACTGAAAATCATGTCGGATTGGAGGCTCGCATGGATTTAACAGGAAAGAGTCGTGAAGAAGTTCGCGCAGCTGAGATGGGTGATTCGGTCGGGATCGGGTATTATCGGATTGATTTACATCCCTCTACCAATGGACGGAATTATGTCGATTTTGCAAGTCTGCCTTTTCAGATACCACTGGGAGCATTGGTTCATGAGCGCATGGAAAACCTGATTCCTGCTTGTAAGAATTTGGGTGTCACACATATCACCAACGGATGTTATCGGCTGCACCCCATTGAATGGAATATAGGAGAATCGGCTGGGGCGTTGGCTGCTGAGTGCTTGAAAACCGGGAAGAAACCGAGGGAAATTCGAAATCATCAGGAAGCCCTCAGTGATTTTCAGGCTTCATTGAAGAAATCTGGAATACGATTGTCCTGGCCTGAATCCTGGATCTCCTAGCTCCATTTCCAACTTATGGAGTATGTTAAGAGATGTTGTCTGATTAAAGTTCCGCTGGACTTGACTCCAGGCTTTCAGATGACGTTTCTTGCAGATTTTCAGGTTCTATTTTTTGAAATTGAATCATGGTTCTGACTCCAGATGTGTCGGAGCTGTTAGTTTTGACTTTTGATTCGATTTGAATCAAAGAGGGACTGATTTCCCGTCCCTTGGGGCGAAGATGTT
Organism: Verrucomicrobiia bacterium; assembly: GCA_030432175.1. Classification (GTDB taxonomy): domain Bacteria; phylum Verrucomicrobiota; class Verrucomicrobiia; order Limisphaerales; family JAUIHU01; genus JAUIHU01. The sequence goes on from JAUIHU010000277.1 coordinate 1,042, forward strand.
TAATCAATAGCTTCCAGAGCGAATCCTTTAAGATACCTGGATTCTGGAGCTTGAAGCACAGCTGGGTGGTCAAGTGATTGAGAGTAAGTATCCACCAGACGCAGGGACCGGTGTGTGTCATTGGACGCAGCTTCAATGCAATTCAGAAAAATAGCGTCGTCAATATGATGTGAGCAGCAAAAAGTTGCCAGAATTCCCTCAGGAGCCAGCAGTTTCAAAGCCCTCAAATGGATCTCTTTATAACCCCTGACCGCATCAGGGATAGCGCTGCGGGATCGTGTAAAGGACGGCGGGTCCAGAATGATCAGATCATATTGTTGAGAGGGAGCTTCGGTGTCATTCAGTGTTTTAGTCTGGTTTCTCAGCCAATCAAAAACATTGGCTTTTTCCCAAGTCACATGATCACTTAAACGGTTCAGCTCGGCATTTCTTTTAGCTGCAGCGATCGAAATATCACTTTGATCAACAGCCGTAACGCTCGAGGCTCCAGCTTCTGCGCATTTCAAAGCAAATCCGCCCAAAAAGGTGAAGCAATCCAGAACGCGACGTCCTTTTGCCATTTGAGCCACCTTTTGATAGTTTTGCTGTTGGTCTAGATAAGCGCCTGTTTTGTGACCTTTCATCAGGTCCAATTCCATCTCCAAACCTGCCAGGCGAAATCTCAAAGCTTCGACTTCATTTCCAAAAAGAACACCTGAGACTTTCGGCAATTTTTCCATTTGCCGGGATGCAGTATCACTTTTCTCCAGAATAGTTTCCGGTTGGAAAATCTCTTTTAAAGCTGAAACAACCCATTCTTTGCGGCGTTCCATGCCGGTGGATGTAATTTGCACCACTAAAGTGGATTCGTAGCGATCAATCGTCAACCCACTCAATCCGTCTCCTTCAGAGTTGACCACCCGATAAGATGTAGCTTCAGGCATCCAGCGTTGACGAAGGCTCTGGGCTTTTTTGATGCGTCTAAAGAAAAAACCGTTGTCAATTTTTTCATTGGATCTGGCAATCCACCTTGCGGCGATTTTTGACTGGGAATGATAGAAAGCCAATCCCAGAGGACGGCCGCGTGTGCCGGTAAGTTCGATCAGATCGCCATCTTGAGGCGATTGTCCCTGGATCGGCTTTGTGTCGATATTGCCTCGATAAAACCATGGACGACCAGCCAGAGCGCGTTCGACTCCGGACCTTTTTAACTGAAATTTAGCGACGGGTTCCGTATGCATTAAGGCGGGCATCATTGGGGGAAAGATGATCTGGTTCAAGCAGGATATCTGAAAATATGTGAAGAAATCCCATTGTTGAACGAGAAATTAATCCCGAATGTTATAACGGCTCATTTTGTAGTGCAAACTCCGGACGCTGATTTGCAATTGATTAGCGGCCTGGGTCCGATTAAAACGGCAGATTTTTAAGGCCCTGATTATGGCTTCCTTTTCAGCAGCTTCAACTGCGGAAGACAAGGTGGATTCGGATTGTATTTCTGATTCTTTCTGAACGAATTTGCGAGGTGGAAGATCTTCCAGCTGTATTTCTTTGTTTGCTACAGTGACTACCAGACGTTCGATCAGATTTTTTAATTCCCGGATATTGCCATTCCATGGATCCACAATGAGTTGATTCATGGCTGATTTAGAGACCTTCTTTTGTGGTCGTTGATGTAAAGAGCTGAAAACCGAAAGAAAGTTTTCAACCAACAAAGGGATGTCCTCACTGCGCTCTCTCAAAGGAGGAATTCTTAGTGGAACCACATTCAATCGATAATAGAGATCTTCTCTGAATTTTCCTTCCTGAATCAATCTTTCAATGTCCTTGTTCGTAGCTGAAAGTATTCGCGCATCAAAAGAGATCAATTTACTGCCACCCAATCTGCGAAATGACCTCTCTTCCAGAGCACGAAGTAGATCCAGTTGACTTTTTGCTGAGGTTTCCGTGATTTCATCCAAAAACAACGAACCGCCGTTGGCTTCTTCAAAACGTCCGGTTTTTTGAATCTTTGCGTCGGTGAATGCGCCTTTTTCATGTCCAAAGAGTTCGCTCTCCATCAAAGTATCAGGCAATGCCCCTAAATTGACTGGGACGAAAGGCCCTTCACTGCGTCGACTCAAACCATGTATAGCCTGCGCGGCCAGTTCTTTGCCAGATCCACTTTCTCCATGAATCAATACAGTAACGTCTGTGTCGGCAACCTGCTGGATCTCTTTCAACATTCGTGTCGTAGCTTCCGAGACTCCAATGATGTCCGAGTTCCAACCGCTGGCAGCCAGTTGTTTTTTGAGAGATCGATTCTCAGCTACCAAACGTTTCCTTTCGACGGCTTTACGAACCTGTTGCCGGATCAGATTCAGGTCGACGGGTTTGGGGATAAAATCAAAAGCTCCATGTCTCATCGCTTCTACAGCTGTCTCGACAGATCCATGAGCGGTGATAACGATGATCATGGTTTCTGGCGCTTTTTTGTTCATGAGACGGACCAGGTCGAGACCGTCCAGTTCTCCGGGGAGTTTTAAATCAGTGATAACGATGTCATGACGTTCTGATTCAAATAATGAGATTCCACGCTGGCCTTCTTCTGCTTCATCGATACGAATATCCTGAGAGGCAAGTCCTTTGGCCAATCCTCGGCGGATGTTGGTCTCATCTTCAATGATCAGAACCTTGATGGGCGCTGCTTTCTTCATCTAGCGAAATGGGGAGTTGAATGTAAAATGTTGTTCCTTGGGAATGGGTGTCAAATTCGATGGATCCTCCATGTTGGCGGACGATTTTTTCGCAAAAAGCCAGACCCATTCCAGATCCGGAGTTTTTTGCGCTGAAATAAGGATCGAAAATTTTCTTTCTGATATTATCAGGAATTCCAGGCCCGGTATCACTCAATGAAATGACTGCCTGATTTCCGGAAGTGGACCAACTCACTTTGAGAAGCCCTCCATCCGGCATGGCTTCCAGAGCATTCATTGAAAGGTTAAATAGTACTTGACGCATTCTGACAGAATCCACAGGTAATCTGGGAGGAGATTTGTCAGGCGGATTAATTTCAATTTGGACTTTCTGACCTTGTGCTGTGGGTTGAATCAAATCCATTGTATGCTGAATGACTTCATCAATCTCTGCTGGATCGGATTTTAATTTGTCCATGCTGGCATAGTCCCGGAAATTCTCCAGAACTTCCACGATCCGCTTCACTTCCGCCTTCAATACAGAGATATTTTCAAAATCGGATTCATCTGCTTTTCCCTGAAGTTGTTCTTCCAATAATTGAACATGAAGAAGCAAAGCGCTTAAAGGATTTTTAATTTCATGGTGCAGTCCGGCTGCCAGCGCTCCGAGACTCATGAATTGTTCCATTCGACGCATGCGTTCCTCAGTTAGTGTTTGTTCTGTGACATCGCGAATGTGAACCGCCATTCCAAGCGCCGCTTCGTTGGGGCCGCGAAGTAAGTGACATTCTGCTCTGAGTTCCAGGGGATGTCCCATGCGTCGTTCGGTGAAGCGGAAGTCATATATTGGTTTTTCATGGTCTCGTACTTCCGAGCAGAGTTGGCTGAGTTGAATTCCATTGTCTCCGAGTTGAGCCAGTCTCTGGTTGGGTTCAGATATGGCTGGTCCGAGAAATTCAACGATTCGAGGATTAAAACTGGTGATGTGTCCTTGCAGATCAGTTGTTAAAATCCCATCGTCCATTCCGGAAAGGATGCTCCATGCGAACTGTCGAATCTCTTTCAGGCTTTGATGGCTGGCAAGGTATTCTTTCAGGACAAAAACCAATGCGCCTGAAGCTGTCACTAGAACAGCCAGTACCAGCAAAATGAAGACAAATTGCCATGGCAATTCAGAAGGCAAATCCCCAAGGCGTTGTATGTCCTCAGCGCTCCCCCATTTAAGAATCTCATTGAGAGCCTTTTCCTGTTTGATCACCTCCAACAACAACCAAACCGACATTCCAGCCGCTATGGCAATAGCAACCAGTATCGGGACTGTCAGTCGGTATGCTTTCAGTTGACCCTTCTCGGGTCGGGACTGAAACAGGTTGGTTTGTTGATGTTGCATTTTCGTCCTTTAAAATATGGCCTGGAATTGTCTATTCATGTGACTCGGTTTGGGTTTGGGTTTCAACCAGTTCGTGGTCCAAACCTTTTAAAAATTCTTGTGCAGCTTCAAATCTGGAACGGGTCCATGCGCCAGGTATCAACCCGCCGATAACCAGGATCACTATTAATAACAACCCACCTAAAAACTCTGCAGTGCGCTGTCTTAATAAAATTGAATCCTGCCGTTGCTTGCCGGTGAACAACATAAAATATGTTTTCAAGATCGCTATTCCATTCAAGGCGGATGCAATCGCTACGGCAACACCAATGTATGGATACTGCGAAATAGCGCTTTCAAACAACAGCTCCATCCCGACAAAACTCATCGTTCCTGGGAACCCAACACAACATAGTCCCATAATAAAAAACAGTGATCCAAGAAATGGAACCGATTCTCCCAAACCATGGTACTGGTCTAATTTACATTGTCCGAATCGACTTTCTATGGCTCGAAGTGTCAGTCCCAAGCCACCAAGAGATAGTGCGCTGGATGACCAGAGAGCAAGAGCTGCAGTCATTCCTATAGAAGAAACCAGTTCCGCTCCCACGATCGTCAAAGCTGAATGTGATAGAAACAAATATGCAAAAAAGCGACGAGTGTCTTTTTGTATCAACGCCATACCAGCAGCGTAAACCGCCGTAAACAATGATAGCTCCCCAAGAATTTCGAGTTCCAGTTGCGGCGCGTGAGGAGCCACCAAACGAATCAGCGCGTAAAGTCCTGGTAATGTGGTTACATGAAGAAAAGATGCTCCAATCGGACCTGTCTCAAATAAATCAGTCACCCAGCAGTGAAAAGGAGCGATGCCGCATCGTATCAATGCCGCCAGTGTCAGAGCAATGGTTCCCCAGAAAGGTGGATGACTTCCATTGAGTTCAAGATGCAAACCCATGGCTCCTATCGCCAACAGTAAAGCGAATGTAAGGTAGTGGGCGGCATAAACTTTCCCATTCGACCCCGCTCTACGCATTTCCAAATACGGTGGAGCTGCGGTGATGATCAGCGCTAATATTAAAACGTCTTCCGATTTTACTGTGAATAACAGAAATGCAAATGCCTCGCTGATCAAGGTCCACGAGGAGGATACATTTAATGGTTTCCCGGTCGGGGTTAAGGCGGCTACCAGGAAGTAAAGTAAAGCAAAAATAGGCAACAAGGGGAGATTCAGACCATCCAGATGG
>JAUIHU010000278.1 GCA_030432175.1 Verrucomicrobiia bacterium
TAATGATCCTTTCCCTGGTGGTTTGGTTCCGGATAATGAGGCTCTCAGCTTTTATGGAACCATGGCCTTTGCCAGTTCAAATTTTCAACCCGGAGGTTTCCATGACGCCATCAATGTGAATGATGGTTTTTACAGCAACAGCTCCAGCTGGATCGCTGACTTTACGGCAGACCCGCCGGATGAAAATCCCTACATAGCTCTCGCCTTTTTCCGTGATGTGCCTATGCAGAGCATTGCGTGGTCCCGGGATAACGGTGATGACGTGGAGCGCACTCCTGAAGGTCCATATACCGACCGGACGGTGGGTGTTTATACACTGCAATATACGCAAGTCACGACTCCCAGCGAGAGTACAGAAGACACAGGAAGCGCCAGTTCAGGTTGGGAGACGTTTGCGACTGTCGAATACCTGCCCGGACCGGACACGATTTTCTTCGCAGATTATTTACGGCATCGGTTTGAAGTTTCCACAGAGAACGGATCTCCCATCAGCGCCAGCGGTTTTCGGATATTGGTTTCGGACGTCAACATTGCGATTGATGAAATTGAAATCAACCCGGATCCAGACCCCAATCCGCCACTCAGCGATTTTCTTTTCATTGCATCTGAAGCCGACTACCTGATTTCCTGGGATGGGAATGAAGGAGGGTTGAACGATGGTTCTACACAAGTCATTTCCAATGCGGTCCAGGAAGATGATGTAACGGTTTTTGTCAGCAGCGGTGATGCGGGTTTGATTCAGGATGGATTGTATGGGGACGCCAACGCGTGGTCGCCTGCCTCGGATGGATCGGATCCCAACCCTTTTGTCGGAGTTACATTTCCAAGAACAACCGCGGTTCGGAACCTGGCCTGGGGACGAGACAACGCCACTTTTCAAACAGGAATGTCGCTGGGCAATTATCAGGTTCAGATCACCCGCGTCACAAATCCGAATGGTTCAACACAAGCTACTGGTGATCCGTCAACAGGATGGGTGAATGTCGGGACCGTGGAGTATCGGATGTCAGGATCTGATTTTAATCCGGACCTGCGACATCGTTATGAATTAGTCACCGCTGAGGGAGGTCCGGTATTTGCCACGGGAGTGAGGTTGGTTTTATCGACGGATCAAATAGTCATTGATGAGCTGGAGGTCAACGTTAACCTGGCGATTGAACAGAACCTGGTCAGGCTCGAACCTGGATTTGGTTATGAGATTTCCTGGGACGGCAATGATGGTGATTATTTTAGTCCATTGGCAGAAGCTGCCTCGCCTGAAAATGAAGCCTGGGTGGAAAAAGGATCCGAAGCATTTGGCAGTAGCGAGTTGGGATTGGATACACATTTTATCACCAATGTGAATGATGGATTCTATGGAAATGCTTCGAGTTGGATCAGTGAAACCGGACTCGCGCCGGATGAGTTTATTGAAGAGTTTGTCGGAGTGAAATTCAATCGGACGGTTGAAATCGAATCCATCGCCTGGTCGCGGGATAACGGGAACAACGCCACCGATTGTTGTGGCGGACAACTCACCGATCGCGCCATTGGCGAGTATGTGATTCAAGTCACCCAAGTGGAGAATCCAGGGGTTGATACGTTTGAAAGTGGCGACTCAACTTCCGGTTGGGAAACGCTCGCGACTGTTTATTTCGACGGCGCAGCGCCACCGGATTTCAACGCTCACCTCCGACATAAGTTTGATGTCAGTCAGAACGGCTCTCCAATTTCCGCCACTGCCATTCGTTTTAAAGTAGCGCCAGCCAGCATCGCGATTGATGAGATCGAAATCAATCCGGTTCCTGCGCCTGAAGAACAACCGGTCACCATTACTTCTGAGTTTCCTTATGCTGTGGAATGGGATGGTAATGGAGGTTTGTTCTCTGATCCAGATGAAGTGGCAGAAGCGCCTCGACACGCAGCCTTGGCCTCAAACGGCGCCTCTGCTTTTGCCAGCAGCGAGTTGGGATTGGATACGCATTTTGCCAGCAATGTGATCGATGGTCTCTACGGAAATAGCAGTAGCTGGATCGCCGATTTTTTAAATGGTGATTCCAATCCATATATTGGAATCAATCTGGGAGGCGTTGTTCAAGTGCAGTCCATCGCCTGGTCCAGAGACAACGGGAATGATGCGGAGGCGGATCCTCCCGGCGCTTTTACTGACCGCGTGATCGGAGAGTACACCCTTCAATTTACTCAGGTCCCGAATCCAGGAACGGATACTGAAGAAACTCAGGATCCACAAACGGGTTGGACCACTCTGGGCTCTGTGGAGTATGCGACTGTTTCGTTTCCTTTTGATCATCACTTGAGGCGCCGATTCGAAGTGAATGAGGATGGCGCGCCAGTGGAAGCGACCGGGATCCGCATCCTGGTTTCAGATCCGAACATCGCCATTGACGAAATCGAAGTGAACCCGGTTGAGAATCTGGTCATTCAGCATGAAGCTGGAATCACGATTCAATGGGACGGCAGGCAAGGAGATTTTTATACTGAAGAAACACCTGCGCCTGCGCCTGAAAACATCGCGCTGGCTTCGATGGGTAGTGTGCCATTTGCCAGTACATTCCTCGATTTTGGAGTTCATTATGTTGAAAACCTGAACGACGGACTTTATGGAAATACGAGCGCCTGGATTGCTGATTTTAGTAATGGAGATCCAGAGCCATTTGCAGGAGTGACATTGCCAGAACTGACAACGATTGAATCGATTGCGTGGGGACGTGACAACGGTGACAATCCAAATGACTGCTGCGGTGGGCAACTTACTGATCGAGCGATTGGAGAATACACATTGCAATACACCACCGTTCCATCGCCAGATCCGTTTCAAGCTGAGGCGGAAAATCCGGCCAGTGGGTGGGCGACGTTGGGAGTGGTGGCTTACACACCTGGAGCCGGTACCAGTCCCTGGCTGCGTCACCGATTTCTTATTGGATCTGAATCGGGCGCGCTGGAAGCGACAGCGATTCGGATCAAAGTTTCGGATGTGAACATTGCGATTGATGAAATCGAAATCAATACCCCTTCTGCAGCGGTTGAACCTGAGTCACTAATTTTGACACTGACATCTTCTGGTGGTGAGGTCGAAATCAGTTGGGAAGGATCCGGAGTATTGAATTCCAGTGAGAATATTGAAGGTCCTTGGACTCCAGTAGAAGGAGCCAGCAGTCCGTACCAACTGCTGGACCTGGCAGGGGAGCAACAGTACTTCCGATTGTTTGCGCCTTGAGTTGAAAGAGAGATTGAAAAGAGGAATGGGGTGTCCCAGGCGCATTCCATTCCCATTTGTCCTGACACTATTGAATCATGAAAAATCGTCCGAATTCTACCATTCGAAATAAATCCCGAGCCGGAGTCCTGGCTTTCACTTTGATTGAATTGTTGGTGGTGATCGCCATCATCGCGATCCTGGCTGGAATGCTTCTGCCCGCATTGAGTAAAGCCAAAGCCAAAGCTCATAATGTGCAGTGCATGAATAACATGAAACAGCTGACGTTGGGTTGGATCATGTACGCGGATGACAACAACGATGAGTTGGTTTGGAATGATTTGACCGCGAACGGCACAGGTTGGGTGCGCGGGATCATTGACTACAATCCATCCAACACTCATAACACCAACATTCAAAACCTTGCTGATCCCAACTACGCCAAGCTATGGCCATACATGCGGGCCGTAAAAGTTTATAAATGTCCAGCTGATCGGAGCGTTGTTACCATTCGAGGCCAGACTCATTCCAGGGTCAGAAGTGTTTCATTAAGCCAGGCGATGAACTCACGCGATGACTGGCTGAGTCACTTGACCGGTCGGCCCTACCACGTGTTCAAGAAGATGAGCCACATACAAGTGATGGGACATTCCAGAGCTTTTGTTTTCATCAATGAACATCCTGACAGCATTAACTTTGCGGATCTGGCCGTCGCAATGAACGATGGTGTTCCTCCGACTCGAATCAAGATCATTGATTATCCGGCCAGTAACCATAATGGAAGCGGAAGCCTGAGTTTTGCTGATGGCCACGCCGAAATGCACAAATGGTTGGATCCGCGAACGATGCCACCTGTGCGGAACCAATCCATTCAACTGGTCGTGAACAGTCCGCGCAACCAGGATATGGTTTATCTATCCCAGCACGCTTCCGTCAGGAAATAGATTCTCGCTTAATTGCGATTTAGGAATACTATCCTGGAAAAGCATGAACCGGATCCGTGTTTCCATTGTGGAAGATGACGAACGGGTTCGCAAAAGTCTTTCAGCGTTGATTGAACGCTGTGATTTTTGCGAACTCGTTGGTGTTTATTCCAGCGCCGAAGCCGCATTGGAGGATCTGAACTTGAATCCCCCGGAAGTCCTGCTGATGGACATCCATCTACCTGGAATGTCAGGCGTTGAATGTGTGAAAAAAATCCGCACATCGCAGAAGTCCACCGCAGCAGGACCGGAGATCGTCATGCTGACCGTGTATGAAGAAAGTCAAAAAATCTTCGATGCCCTTCAAGCTGGCGCGACTGGCTATCTGCTAAAGCGAGCAGGAAGCAACGAAATTTTGGAAGCGATTCAAAGCGTACGACAAGGAGGCGCTCCAATGAGCAGTCACATCGCCAGGAAAGTTGTTCAATCTTTCCGCCAAGCGCCCAACAATAAAACTCCGGACCCTGAAGCAGAATCTCTTTCTAAAAGAGAAGAAGAGATCCTGACACTCGTCGCCCAAGGCTACATCAATAAAGAAATCGCTGACATGACCGGACTCAGCGTCGAAACTGTTCGGTCCTACTTGAAGAACATCTACAAAAAACTCCACGTCCGCTCCCGCACCGCTGCCGCCATGAAGTATTTCTCCTAGGGGGTCAGTCAAAGAATTTTGACATTACTTTAGCCTTGGCTAATATTTAGTCAAAATTCTTTGACTGACCCCCCTGGTTGTACGCTATATTGTACATATGGATGCAATCAACTACACAACAGCCAGAGAGAACTTGGCTGCGACGATGGACAAAGTTTGTAATGACAGAAACCCTGTGATCATTACCCGCAAGCGAGACCAGGCAGTGGTGATGATTTCTTTGGAAGATTACGAGGCTTTGGAAGAAACGGCATACTTATTGAGAAGTCCGGAAAACGCCAGAAGGCTCAACGCCTCTCTTGAAGCAATTAAAAAAGACCAAACGGTTTCTGCAGAGATTCAACTGGATTGATGAATATTACCTTCACTCCGGAAGGTTGGGAGGACTATCAGTATTGGTTGAAGCATGATAAACGGATGATTAAACGGATTCATGACTTGATCAAAGAAATCGTTTGCTCACCTTTCGAGGGCATTGGCAAGCCTGAACCGTTGAAGCATCATCTTTCAGGTTGCTGGTCCAGGCGGATTACCGAAGAACATCGAATCGTTTACAAACCCACTGAAGGAAATATCATTTTCCTTCAGTTTCGATATCATTATTGAAGTCCTTTGGGCGTCATCCAAGTACCGGATAGACGATGTTACCGTGAACGTTGGTTAGACGTCTCTCGAAGCCGTTGTGGTAGAAGGTGAGACGTTCGTGGTCCAATCCCATGAGATGCAGAATGGTGGCGTGGAAATCATGCACAGTGACGACATTTTCTACAGAACGGTAACCGAAATCGTCGGTAGCTCCGTGACTGTAACCGGCTCGAACCCCAGCTCCGGCGAGCCAGCAGGTGAATCCATCCGGGTTATGGTCTCGTCCCTGGGCGCCTTTCTGAAAGGTCGGCATTCTTCCAAATTCGGTGCACCAGACAACCAGTGTGTCTTCGAGCAGTCCACGTTGTTTGAGATCCTTTAACAATGCCGCTGTCGGTTGATCCATGGTCTTACCGTGAACTGTGTATTGGTCTTCCAGCTGTTTGTGTCCATCCCAGTTGCTGACCCCTTCTCCGCCGGTTTGGTAGGCTCCATGAAACAGCTGAACCATGCGCACTCCTTTTTCGATGAGGCGCCGCGCCAGGATACAGTTCTTCGCATAGCCTTCCCGAATGTTCAACGTGGAGGATCCATCGGACTCAGCTCCGTACATTTTAAGGATGTGTTCCGGTTCATCTGATAGATCAGAAACCTCAGGAACGCTCAGTTGCATTCTGGCCGCCAATTCGTAACTGGCAATGCGCGCCGCGAGTTCGGTGTCACCTGGAAAGTTTTCTAAGTGCCGTTGATTCATTATTTCTAAAAATGAACGCGTTGCTCGGTCTTCATTTTTTCCAATGCCACCCGGACGATTGAGGTTTCGGATCGGTTTTGCCGCATTGAAATCTGTGCCTTGA
>JAUIHU010000279.1 GCA_030432175.1 Verrucomicrobiia bacterium
TGCAGGTTTCCAAATATGGTCGGCCAGCTCATCCAACTCCGCTCCTTCGGTTACATGTACGCGCACAGGAGCTTCAGTTATTTTATTTTTCCAAGCGGTAGTTGATCTCTCATGATTTCCGTTAGTCAGGATAATGTGCAGAGGGCAGTTTGAGGGTGTTCCTGGACAACAGCGCTTGATCGCTGTTTCAAAGGTGTGTCCAGGCAGAGCGATGGGATCAAACACCCACCAGGTCTGTTCTACGAAGAACGCCTGACTTGAAAGTCGCACTCGGTGATGTTCCGAATAAACCTCCCATCGAAATGCCGGAACGGGTAGAGATTGAGGTTCTAATAAGACTTCCTGAGACACGAGATGGATTGTTGATTATCTTTAATCAAATCAATGTACGAACCGAGGATTATAAACCGGACCGAGTTTGTGTTTTTCAAGTAAGTTTACAAAAGCCGCCAATCCTCTTTTTTCATCTTCACCCAAATGGTAGTGAATGTGCCACGAGAGATAATCTCTTCTGAAAGATTGAGAGAATTCATCAGAATCTTCAATGATCCGATCCAGTGTATCTAAACCAAATGATTTGGCTTCTCTGAGTTGCGCTTTCAATCCCTCAAGTCCAGGCTTCCGCTGAATGGCCCATACTGCGTAAACAAAAGGAAGGTGCGTCAACTCATACCAGGCGGCTCCGAGGTCCCAGGTTTGAAATCCTTCCGGGAGATCCATTGCGAAGCGGATGGCTGGATCTCCAATTAAGAGAACGGCATCATAATCGGCTGCGTTTTCATAAGAATCGAGCGGAAGATATTCCGGAGTCATTCCACGTTCAGCCATCAACAGTTTCAACAGATTGACACTGGTGAGGGATGCTGGATCCAGGTGAATGGTTTGGATAGAATCCAATGGAATGCGATGCGCCAGAAAAACACTGCGTACTTCTCCAAGAGAGGCAACGGCGATGCCATCCAGAATGTCGTACCGATCATTCATCAACGGCTCGGTCACACTAACGAGACCAGCATCCAGTCGATCATTCCGTAACCACTGCGCCAGCTCCGAAGGCGGCAGCGCGACCAGACCATCGCCAAGTCCACGGGTGAGCGGCGCTGCATTGAGGTAAGGCACGGTTCCGATATTCCATGACTCGGTTTCAAATTCGAGGCGACGTTCTTTTTGAGAGAGCAGGGCGCGTCGTTCCCTTTCAAATCGTCGCGCTAGTTCATCCGGCGATTCGGCGGGCGAGAGGCGTAATTTTTCTATCGGGTCAGTCGGCATGGGATGAGTTGCGTTCATTGAATCCTGATGTAACCAGACTCATGCCTCGGCGCTCTGCGGTTGTCTGGATTCTTCAGAATTGACGGGATCGTTAAAGACGCGGATCGGTTGGTAAAATGTGTCTCGCTGCACTGGGGTTCTTCCAGCTTCCCGAATTGCCTGGATCATTTCCTTTTCGGTGCGTGCTTGAGGAGAATCAGCTCCGGCCATGTGGAAAATATGCTCTTCCAGAATGGTGCCATGCAAATCATCAGCGCCATAGTCCAAAGCCACTTGAGCCAGATTAATTCCCAGCCCAACCCAATACGCTGTGATGTGTTCAAAATTGTCGAGAAAGATACGGGATACGGCGATTGTTTTCAGGGATTCAGCTCCTGTCGGTGGATGCTTTACCGGGATCCCATTATTGTCAGGTTGGTAAGCTAGTGGGATGAATCCAGTGTATCCGGATGTTTCATCCTGAAGCCCTCTCAGCAGCGATAGGTGATGGACGCGATCTTCGTGTGATTCCAGATGCCCATAGAGCATTGTGCAGGTACTGCGACCGCCTAGTTGATGCCAGCGACGGTGCACATCGAGATATTCCTCAGCTGATTCCTTGCCTTTTGCAATCTGTGAACGCACTGAAGCTCGGAAGATTTCGGCCCCGCCGCCAGTTAAAGAATCCAGTCCAGCTGCTTTCAATTCAGCCAATGTTTCGTCCACGGATTGTTTACTCAGCCAGGCTAGGTGTAAAATTTCAATTGCAGTGAAACATTTCAGTTTAAGGTCTGGACTCAGTGATTTCAAAGAGCGCAGCATTTCCAGGTAATAAGAAAACGGAAGGCTCGGGTGCAGACCTCCGACAATGTGCAACTCGGTGATCCCTATTGCTAATGCTTCTTTGGCTTTTTGAACCATTTCTTCCACTGTCAGTTCAAACCCGTCAGCGTCACGTTTCTTCTTGGAGAATGCACAGAACTGACAGCTGAGTATGCAGTAATTCGAGTAGTTTATGTATCGATTGACAATGAAGCTGGCGCGCTCTCCCACCTTCTTTTTCCGCGACAGATTGGCAATCGCTCCCAGAGCGTTGAGATCCTGGGACTGAAAAAGACGAAGAGCATCGGATTCGTTGATGCGTGTTCCTGCCTCGACTTTCTCGTAAATGTCTCGAAGTTTACTGTGTTTAATAATCCAATTCATTAATCTGTCAGTTCGGTTTTCTAAATCCAGGGAAAACAACTTCCGCTACTGAGACCACCATATAAACCAGGCTGATCAAAACGTTCAGTCGGAAAAAGGCAACCTGTATCCATTTCAGGCTGCGTTTTCTGGCTAGCCAATGCTCCAGGACCAGGAGAATGAGTATCAATACCAGCCCAACTGAATAAGCGACTCTGAATCCATTGAGGAACCCAAATATAACCATGATTCCCCACATGATCATGTGAACCAAGAAAGCATATGCCAGCGCATTCTGAGTTCCAAAGCGGACTGGGAGTGATCTCAGCCCATGTTCGCGATCAAAGGTTTCATCTTGCAGAGCATAAATAATGTCTAACCCAACCAGCCATAAAGTGACAATCACTGCCAATAATATAGGTGAAATCGCAAAACTGCCTGTCACCGCCAACCACGCTCCGACCGGCGCAACCGCCAATGCGATCCCCAGAAAATAATGGGTATAGTCTGTAAATCTTTTGGTCAGCGAATAAAAGCCAACCAGGAACAAAGCTACCGGAGATAGATAAAAACAAATCGGATTGATCCAGTAGGGTGCAATCACAAATCCCGATGCGGCCAGCAGGCAAAGGATCCATGCGCTGGCCAAAGAGATTTCTCCCGCAGGAATATGTCGGTTCTGAGTCCGTGGATTGATCGCGTCATACTTGCGGTCCATGATCCTGTTGAAAGCCATGGCGGCAGTGCGAGCCAGAGTCATGCAGATCAGAATCAGCAAAAAAGTTTTCCAGCCTGGCCAGCCACGATTCTCTCTAGCTGCTAAAGCCATGGCTGCGATCGCGAATGGCATGGCAAATAGAGTGTGGGAAAACTTGACAAACTCTCCCCACTTCAAGATTTCTGAGCTGATTCGATTCCGGAACCGACCGAACCATCCCGCTTCTTTCTCAGATAAACTGGATTTGTCTGATTCCATGTGAGTAAAAATATCAGTGATCTTCACCCCTGCCATGACCGCCTTCAGCCATACTCCAGCGATGTGACAATTCGTTTTCAATTCCTATGTGATCCAAAATTCTTGCCACCACCGTGTCCACAACATCCTCGACTGATTGTGGATGATTGTAAAAATGAGGGCATGCCGGCATAATCATGGCTCCTGCATCCAGCGCTTGTTCCATGTTTCTCAGGTGAATTTTGTTAAACGGAGTTTCCCTCAATACCAAAATCAGCTTTTTGCGTTCTTTCAAAACCACATCAGCAGATCTCAATAGCGCATCATCACTGGTCCCTGCGGCAATTCTTGCCAGTGTTCCCATGCTGCAAGGAACAATTACCATTGCGTCTGGCGGGTTGGATCCACTGGCAAAAGGAAGATTCATACTTTTTGCAGAATGTTCATGAACGTGATCCGGCGTTTGAAGTCCATTTTTAAGTTCATGTTGAACCACCGTCACCGCATAGCGACTCTGAATGAGGTGAACTTCATGATCAGCAGGGGGAATACTCCAGATCAGGCGCTGAGCGTAAACGGAGCCACTGGCTCCGGTGATGGCGACGAGTATCTTCAAATCGATTTAGCTTCTAAGATCTATTCTGCTGCACGCGCCCAAGGGTTTCAGTTCAGTTTTGGACGGATTTTATGACTTTTGATTTATCCAATAATCGAAAGCTAAATGTAAAAAGCATCTCCGCCAATTATAATTTTCGTTATTTTCAGTTTATAATGAAAATAACGAATTCGGAAAATGTAATTAGTTATCTCAGAGCTGATGGAGAAAAAGAAACGTCGTCTGATTGGCTGGTGGATTAATATCGTTGATTAAAAATCTCAGGAATCCGATTGGTCTCTTTCTTTGCGGTCACGAATCCATTCCTGAGCTTTTGTCGAGCTTGAGGAGTGTTTTCGTTTTTCTTCATTCTTATCAACATAAGCCTGTTCATGTTTCCTGGCGTCTTCAAGCCAGGAAGGCATGTCGGAGGCGGGGCTGGTTGGTTGCTTCTTGTCCTGAGATTGGCTGTCAGTTTTTGGTTTTTCAGGCCCGGGTCCCGCATCGGATTTCCCTTCAACAGCTTCGTTGGAAGTTTTCAGAAGTTCCTCTGCGCCCGGAAAGTTGAACATGGGAGCCATTGGTTGTGCTCCTGGATTGAAACTGACTACATCCCGGTCTTTTTCGGGTAATTCATCTACGAGAAACTGATTGTCCTGAGGTCTTTCGGAATCCTCATCAAACATTTGCCCCACTTCCAGCAATAAATTGTCTGAATCAAATCCTTCTGTCGATTCCTGGTTTCTGGAATCAATGTTGCTCTGAAATTCGTAATAGAAATAGCCTTTGCGCCATTTCAATATCGTTTTAACAACAAAGATGGTCTGGTCCCGAAGTTCCTCCTGCAGATGGTCTTGTGTCACCCACCCTTTCTCAATCAGCACGGCCCCCAGAGATCGTTTTCCAGCTTCACTCTGCTGGGCGTCCAGCGCCTCATTAAGTTGTTCCGTCGTCAACAAACCTTTCTTAACAAGCCTGGTTCCGAATCGTACAACGGCTTCTGTAGTAGCATAGATGATTAATCCATTTTGAAACGCAACACGCCCTTTCCCCTGTTTGCTATCACCCACAATGGTCAGCCAACCTGAGTGCATTCCAATACAAAGCATTTGGATCACACTCAATAAATCAAATTCTTCCAGTCGACCGTATAAACTGATGTGCTTCGGCAAAGCCACCATGAACGGACTGTTCTCATCACTCTGAATCAAAGGACGTTCTGACTTTTCTGACATAAAAACCAATACTCGATTTTCTAAGAATGGAATTCCCCGTAAACCTGATTCAATAATAAATCCTCGAAATTGGCCAGCCCTAAGAGACTGAAAATCACAGCGCTAAGTGTCATTTGTGTTAAATTGGAATATCTTCAGCTTTCCTCACACTGCTTCAGCATCCCAAAAAGCTCCATGACATGTAAACCCGGCGCCAAAGGAAGTCATCCACCATGCTCCTGCTTCTTCTCGGCTTGAGTGTCTCAGGGTGTGATCAAGAACAAACAATACGCTCGGACTACTCAGGTTTCCATATTCCTTGAGTGTTGCAGCGCTGGAGGCGCAGGCGTTTTCAGGCAGATTCCATTTTTGACTCAGCGCATTTAAAATGTCTCGTCCCCCAGCATGACAAATCCATTTCCTGATTTCATCTTTCTCCAAGTTCTGATCTGCCAGCGCTGTTTTCAAAACAGCGTCCGCTTCTTCAGCGGCAGCTCCCGGAACTTCTGGTTTCAGAATATTCCTTAACATGCCACCGACGGTTTCAAATCGAAGGAGTTCTCTTTTGGAAGGACAAGTCCTTGACCAGCCATTGATCCACTTGAGTTTCCAGTTCCGCACCCAACTTTCTTCCTGATCCAATACTACCGCAGCTGCGCCGTCCCCAAACAGACAGGCGCTGATCAATACGCCCGGATCGTTATCCAGATAGAAAGCTGCGCTGCAAATTTCTACACAAATGCTAAGTACGCGTTTGGCTTGTCCGGATTGCATTAAAGAGTGTGCTGTTCTCAGGTTGGGTAGGGCAGCTCCACAGCCCTGCCCTACGAGGTCCAGTCCAAGAGCTTCAGGTTTCAATCCCAGGCTGTCGTTCAGGTAACTTGAGAGTCCAGGACAGAGATAGCCTGTGCAGGTACTGACTATAACTGCATCCAGTGACTCTTTGCTGATGCCAGATTCCTCAATCGCTTTCTCGGCTGCTTCATGTGCCAGTTTCGGAGCATTTTGTTCAAACCTTCGTTGAAGCGTATCCGGATCCAGATTAAATGCCTCCTCAAGATGATCGAAACA
>JAUIHU010000280.1 GCA_030432175.1 Verrucomicrobiia bacterium
GTTTCACTCTGGATGATCTACCCAACTATAACGCCGGCTATCCCGCCAACCGCTACAACCCCAATGTCGGCAAAGATGTCCCTGGCACGGTCAATACGATCTCCGGGATCCCTGCCGCAGTGGGTGTCAATTTTGGTCCTGAGTTTTCCTACTGCTGGGATACAGAGAATTGCCGCTTACTCTATACCTGGACCGGTGGATTTCTGAACATGGAGGTTTATTGGGGAGGCGGCGCTGGTGGTGGTCGCAAGTCATTTGATTACGTCCCTCGTTTAATGGGAGAAATCACCTACATGGCCAAAAAACCGGTAACGTTGTCGGTCGGTTCTAACGCTCCTGACGATTCACCGGAATATATCGGATATCGAATGGTCGATGCTGTTCCCCAGTTTCATTACCGCCACGGTCAGGCGCATATTATGGAAACCATCCGCCCCGGATCTGAAGAAGGCGCTTTTGTTCAGCATTACATGATCCACGGAATCCAATGTCCAGCGACATTCAGTTTCACCCCGGAGGCAAGAGGCCGTGTGAAGTCCAGCGCCGGAACATGGCACGGGAACGACCTGATCATTCCACCGGCAGCGGTCACAGATTTTCAAATCCATTGGAGCGCAACCCACAGCGAATAAGCGACTTCGGAAACTCGTTCAACGAAACATATAATTTAAGGAAAGATTTAGAATGAAATCAGATAAGTTTTTCTCAGCAAACTGGCGAAGATTCATTGGAACCATGACCGGGCTTGCAGCCTTGGCTGGAGCAAGTCAGGTTTCGGCTGGATACAAAGTGGAAGAGATTCCTTTACCACCAGAGGTTGCGCCAGAAATAGGAGGACTGGCTTTCAACAGTCAGGGAGAACTCGTGGTGGTAACGCGGCGCAGTGGGATTTTGATTGGCAAACCCAGTTCGGACCCAAACGCTTTCAGCTGGCGTGTATTCGCCAACACCAGTTTTCACAACGCCACTGGAGTCCTGCTGCTCAGTGACAGTGAAATGTTGATCCCTCAAATGCCGGAGCTGACACGTGTTCAGGATACAGACGGAGACGGCGCAGCTGACTGGTACGAGTGTGTCTCAAAATCCTGGGGTGTCAGTGGAAATTACCACGAAACCAACGCTGGACCGATTCCTGATGGAGAAGGGAATTGGTACATCGCTGTTGGCACCGCATCTCATAATGGTCCGACATTTGACATCGTCCGCGGAGAATTCTCCCGGATCGGACGGCGTGGAAGAAATTTTTCTGCGGTATCCTACAAAGGATGGATAGTGAAAATCACTCCAGAAGGCGAACTCATTCCGTGGGCTTCCGGATTTCGCGCCAACAATGGAATTGCTTTAAGCCCGGAAGGAGATCTCTGGGTAACTGACAATCAGGGAGACTGGCGCGGCACGTCTCCTGTGTTTCATGTGGAAAAAGGGAATTTCTACGGCCATCCATCCAGCCTCGTATGGGATCCTGAATTTCCGGGGGAAGATCCGTTGGAATACGGCATAGATAAACTCGATGAACTACGAACACGAGCTGCTGTATTGCTACCTCAGGGATTCATGTGCAACTCACCCGCTGAACCGGTTTTCGATACAACCGGCGGCAAATTTGGACCCTTTTCAGGTCAGATGTTTGTTGGTGACATTGCAGGGCAACGTGTATTGAGGTTGATGATTGAAAAAGTGGGTGGCCAATATCAGGGAGCATGTGTTCAGTTTGTCGATGGTGAAGGCTTGCGCGGCGGCAACAACCGATTGGTATTCGCGCCAGACGGTAAATCCATGTACGTGGGACAGACTTATCGCGGATGGGGACGTCCAGAAGAAGGACTGCAACGCATCGTCTTCGATGGTGAAACTCCTTTTGAAATCCAGAACATCCAACTCCAGAAAGAAGGCTTTGTCTTAACCTTCACTGAGCCGTTGGATAAAACCATCGCTTCCGATGCATCTTCTTATGATGTAGAGAGTTATTATTATAGTTACGGACACAAATACGGCAGTCCACAAATGGATAAAAAGCCTTTGAAAGTAACTCAGACAGCAGTTTCGGATGATGGCGTCAGTGTGTTTGTGAAGCTGGATGGATTGGAAGCCAGACGCATCGTTGAATTTGATATTCCTGGATTACGCTCCAGAGATGGGGAAGAGATTGCCCATTCTAAAATCTGCTACACTCTGAACCAACTAGCTCCATAAGCAGTTCAATTGCTCTGAGCTTCGAGTGATTTTCAACCGGAGATCCAGTGATTTAGCTTTTTAAAAAAGAAACCGGCCAGAGCCAGAAAAATCAGAAAAATCACAGTGCAGGCCCCGACATACAGCCAGAATCTTCCAGTGATGGGAGTCGGTTGAGACTCGGGGCCGACTTCTTTCTGGCAATAAAATCGATAACCTAATGTCAGGCACGCTCCACTCCAGACCAGACAAATCAACGAAGTGCACCAACCTTTGATCTCTCCCCAAACCCAACTCTCGTACCAGTTGCCGATGTGAATCCAAACCAACGCAGCCAATCCACCAATCAGCCAGGAGGCCAATGCCAAAGGCCGAACGTGAGCCAAGGATGCTACGACAAACGAAGTAGCAAAGATCGTGAAAGGAAATGACATTGAAAAACCATATATCAATCCTGGTTTCGAAAGTTCACTGGCATTCAAGATACGGGCGTCCAGAAAGAATCTTCCAATAGCCTGAGACCAATCCAGTTGTAGACAAGCCAGATCCAGTATCGAAAAGAAAAGTGTCGCGGTTCCTCCAACAATCAGCCGGGCAATGTACCTTTCGGAACGCGTTGCCGGAAGTGAGAGTGTAAATTCTTCAGAACCTTCCACCACGTCTCCACCGCCATAGGCTGGTCCTGCCATCATGGCAAACAACGCCGCTACCAGCAGAATCCAACCCGGATGCGCCACCAATGGTAAGATCCATATCCCAGCTAACCAGATTCCTAAAAATGTCAGCAGTAGATAGCCATGACTGAACCATTCACACCAAAGCAGGCCTCGCCAGATCTTGAGGTGATTCATGCGACTGAATGCTGAAATCGATTTTGAACCCTGTTCTTCAATGGCGTTGAAATCCTCCAAATTGTCTGGTGAGGGCAAGACCGTAAACGGCGTTGGATGGGATTGATCTTCGGGCTCCTTTAATTTCATTCTCAACCTGGTCTGAAATCTAATTTAAAAATAACCTTTTGCGATCAAGGATTCAGAGCGACAGGGATTTGATCCACCTGATCCATGAACAAAGGCCAGGGGTAATTTTCAGCATTCATACCCGGTGAGCTTAAACCGTCAGAACCCGGAGTTTCCGGCTCTTCAGGATTTGCAGGTATAGCTCCTGAATCTCCCCACCTCCCATCTGTGTCGCCATATGCTGAATCCCAGTAAGTCATTCCTTTGGTTACGGCTCCATCCACGTGGGCTCTCAAAGTAAGTCCCTGAAAATCCAGGAAACTCGGGGAATTCTCATCCGGACGTCCAATGCCATGTAGTTGGCATACTCCAATGGCTCCATTGGATGGCCGTCTTAATATTGCATTCCAGGCCCAATCCTGCCAGTTCAACGGATGCAAAAACGAAAAACTCAATCCCGACTGAGCGACTTCATTGACATATCCTGCGCCAAAAACGCTGTTGACCTGGTTACCCCACCCACTCCAGTGGTCTTCAGGACAAAGTAATACCTTTGCATTCGGCAGATATCCCGACTCAACTATTGTGGTTATTTCATTTGGACGCCGCCGCTCATCATCCAAATACATATTTAAAGCCAGCGAATATTGTCTTAAATTGGATAAACAAACTGCCTGTCGGGATTTCCTCTTGGCCCCGCTGACCGCGGCCATGAGCAATGTAGCCAAAGTGGCGATAATTGCTATTGTCGTCAACATCTCCACCAGGGTGAACCCAGAGCACAGGATCCCTTCCTTTCTTCTTAAGATGGTCGACTTGAGGTTCATGTTCTAATTAAACTGTATTTTCAATAGCAAGTTCGAGGCAGATGCATTAAGCGGAGATAGAAAAAAAATTTATTGATTTTGTCTGGTGGCGCCCCGCCGCAAATGGACTCGGCGCATTTGCGGCGGGCACACACAGGACCTTTATTTTATAGGTTTAGTTTTCTTTTATTCGGCGTTCATCTCCAATTGAACTCCGAAAATCCCAAAGTCGCGTAAAGGAATCCAAATTCCCTGTTCTCTCGATCCTGCGACTGAATTCAAATCGAACCATATACATCCATCGGGTTCGGCTCGATCGACCAATTCCAAATTGGTTGGATCACTCATATCCACGATTAATGCAGTGTATTGAATCTGTCCGATCAGAATATCCTCATCCAATCCCATCAACTGACTGATCGGCAGATCGAATGACAGCTGATCCAATCGTTTCCATTCGCCGTTGGAATCCAATCGTAAAGTCTGGAGCAAATCAGGTTGTTCATTCTCACCTGGAACTCCCAGAGCAACGATGCCATCAGAGTTAACTGATATCGGATGCGGCCAGCGATTAGGAAGCTGCATGGATTGAATCAAAGTCGCTTCTACGCCATCGTAAGCCAACGCATCCAGACGTTCACTCCAATCGGAGCGGCCCTGCTCATCGTAGTGGTAGCCCACCGTGTACAAAACTTCTCCAGAATGAGACAAACCTCTTAATGCGCCAGGTAAATCCACTTCTTCCCTGAGTGCAGGATTATACGGATCACTGAAATCAAGCACACTCATGTAATGCTTTTGTACCCAGTAACCGTTATCCCTGATGACCACTTCATTGCCTTCTTCATCAATAATAACATCATCGCCGTCGCCTGGAATGTATTCCGAAGATTGGTGGCTGAGGTATAACAATTGGTTGGCATTGAATGCCTCGGAAGCTCCCCACCACCCATTCTGATCTTCCAGGCGAGTTTCTGAAGCGAAGGCCAATGCGGCAGGATCACTCACATCCATTGCAATGAATCGATTGCCATTGTATCCGCCCCAGATTGGCCTTCCAAAGGCAACATCAGCCATCGGCATACCCACATCCAGGAAATATCCAAAGTCCCCACCACCTGACCAGACCAGTGTATCTTCATTCATCCAGTGCGCTTTCAAAGTCGGATTCCACCCAAGCGACTCAATGTCCACTTCCATGGTGTCCAGCACAGCAATTTCTGGAGCATTTGAAAGATCAATGGAAGTGATCACCAAACCTTCAAAGATTTCCTCTTCAGATCCATCATCTCCTTCAATTGGCCCCCACCACCACCAGACATCCCAGGATTCAGTTTGCGCCACATAAAGAGTGTCTCCCTGAAGCGTCAATCCTACCACGGGCAACGCAAGATCCAATTCCACTGAATTAAGTAGAGTGTCTGGATTGGATTGAGATACCACTCTCAGCCTGCCTGGTTCGCGCTGGTTCCAGGCGGAATAGTTTGCGTCTTCTGTCAGAATCAAATAATCGCCGTATGTCACCAGCTGATGGACTGACCATGAAAGCTCAGTATTGGAAACAATCTCCGGAGTATCCCGATCTTCAATATCAACAACCAGCAACTCGCGCCCCGAAATCGATAGAATCTCGTCACCATGGGCGACTGCTCGTCTGGGTGTCATCTCATGCGGAATGACGCCACGAGCAACCAGTTCATCCCCATCAATGTCAATCAACTGGACCTGTGCGCTGTAATCGCCATCGACATCACCCTGAAACGGAACCAAAGCCAAACCTTGATCTTCCAGAACAGTGAACGCCTTTTCATCATAGTTCGCTTCACTCCAGGAATGATTGTCACCCAGCGAAACTTTGTTTACCAGTCCAGGGTTTTGCGGATCTGCAACATCAAACAGTGAAATCGCCACCCGAAAACCGTCTACATTATCAATGCCAACCGTCAACAACCGGTCACCCATCGGATGAATATAGTTCGACCAGCCAGGCACTTCCAATTCTCCAGAAACTGTTGGTCTGGCTGGATCAGATAGGTCAACGATCCAGAGAGGATCCACTCTCATAAAAGTCACAATGTATGCCTTATCGCCATCAAAACGAGTCGCAAATAGACTCTCACCATGACCCACTTCCACCTCTCCTAATGGAGTTGGAGATTCATCATTTGTGAAATCAACGGTTTCCAGCACTGCTCTCAGTGTGTCACCGGTATCAGCATTGGCTCGCGCTTCCGAAATCATCGTGAACACTTGAGTGTCAGGATTATAGTTCATCTTGAATTTGTCTGCTACGCGGCCTGCAGATCTGAGTGATCCTTT
>JAUIHU010000281.1 GCA_030432175.1 Verrucomicrobiia bacterium
TAATCCACATGACGCCCAAAATATGGAGGATCACAATATATAACATCCCCTTCTTCAGCTAACTCAATAATTTTTTGGAAATCACTACAATAGAATTGCCAGTCTTTTTTAATTGCAAAAGAACAAACTTTGACTTGATTAACTATTTTAGTAACATAAGATTTAGAAAATCTACCCGGCTTTTTACAAAAAGGAATATTCCACATTCCTTTTTTATTAAACCGCATCATTCCATTGAATCCGGCTCTAGAAAGAAAAAGAAAATCTAGTGGATTAAAAAAACGATTAAACCGGTCCTTCACTTTTCTATAATAAGCATACCCATCATCTTCTGCTTCCAATAGAAGTTTCCCTTGTTCTTCAAGATAATCTCTAACTACTAATGGGGTAATTGTCCCATTCTGAACACCTTTATAGAATCCAATAATATGAGGGTTTGTATCATTAAGAATTGCATTACTAAATCCCATATTAAACCCAACTACTCCAGTGCCCAAGAACGGTTCAATCCAAGTACCAGAATCATTAGGCAAAACAGATCGTATCCAAGGAATCAATTTAGTTTTGATTCCTTGACTTTTAATTGGAGGAACAATTGTTTTCATTTTCGCGCCTTTCTTTTTGAAAGTCTTTTAGTTATTAAATTGGTATCTTTACCTTTAAAAGAAAGGAAATCCTCTATTCTGGTAATTGGAGTAGCTTTACCATCTTTAATCATACTGGTTACTTTATAATTCATCCAATACTCATCAAAACATTCTTCGCCTAATTTAGAAAAAACACCATTCCCATTAAGAATATCACTGATTGATGAAATAGATCCGATATTTGCTGTATTTCCAGAGCCTTGTCTATCTGATGCAATCTCCCATTTTTCACAAGCAAAGAACTGAAAGTTTTTAATAACGGAAGTTATAGATCTTAAATTATCTACTGTAGTAACTTCTCTATTACCAATCTTATGTCTTTCAGTATCTGAATCTGCCAATTCATCGACAGCCAATATTTCAGTTTCGTTTATATCAATAGAATCAGTCCTTGTGTAAATAATTCCGAGACAAAAGTGACCTGAATAATCAGAATAAGGAAATTGTATATTCTTAGTTGATTTTCGATTTTTAAAATATGCTCCATGGCTACCCAATGTAAATCCATTCACATGACCAGGATATTTTAGTTCCCTATAGGTGGTTTTCAAGTCAACTGCAAACTTGTATTGCTGATTATTCTTTTTTACAAAACTTAAATCTGGATACCAGTTTTGTTTTTCAGCTAATACTATGTTATATCCAATATTTTCTGCGAATTCTAAGATTTTTGGAAAAAGATGTATCTCCAATATTTTTGAAACAATTTTAGTATCTGAAGAAATTGTATAAAGATTTTTGTAAATATCAATAAATCCCTTGATAGCCCACTCTCCATCTTCAGCGGAAACATAATCTTGTATCTCAGCGGCAAACCCTTTAAGATTTGATTTAAATTTTTCTTTTTCATTAGTTTTTTCTAGTGCTGATAATGATTTCATTTATTTTTAAATACAAAACCTGCAACAAAAAGCGAGTAAAATAATTTTACTTGTCAACTCTAATTTTTAGATATATCAGTAAAAGAAAAAATTAATTCAGATCGCGATCAGTGAATCTGATTTATTGATAAAATCACCTGGAAAGATCCCAAACCATCGTTCGGCAACGTCTTTTGTTACCACTTCCCGGTAATTTCTAAAAATCATATTTGCCGAATTTCCGCCTTCAAAGGCAACGGCGGCAACGTCACTAGTCAAAGCCAGTTTGTAGCTAAACCACGAATGACGCAAAGCGTTTCTTTTCCAAGGAATCCCAGAACGCTTGGAGAGAAAATTGAAATAATTACCAGATCGAGTTTTCACGATTGGCCCGGTTGACCTGTATTCATTCAGCCACTCTTTTAGGTTCTCAGGAATCTGAACAATTCGCCTTTCCTGGACCTTGGACGCATGAGCCCCGACAATGATATAATCCTCTCGAATATCGGCCCAGTCCAGGCGTTGAATCTCAGCTGTTCGAATTCCAGCAAACGCGGCAATTACGAAAGCGGGAATCATCGATTCGGGACAGAATGCAAGCAATCGGCGCAATTCTCCAGGCGAGAAAATTTCAATGCGGTGTTTAGCGGGAACGCGGACCCGCAAGAAATCCCAATTTTTAAAGGGCTCAATGAAACCTTTTTCAGAAGCCCAACGAAGAAAAGTTTTAACGACTGAACATTGATTTGATTGCGTTTTCTTCGCTCCGGTCAAGTTGTTTTTGAATTGTGTCAAAGTATGCTTGTTGATTGTTTTGAAACCATCAGGAAAAGCTTGAATGAACTTTTCGAGCCTGATTTTCATGGTTCTAGTGTAGTCAATAGAAAGCCCCTCATTCACTTTTTCTTGAAGGAATTGAGAAACCGATTCTTCCAAGGAAATATTCTCAGAACACTTCAATTTAAGGTATTTTCCGGCAAATTTGGCAGCTTCTGCCAAAGAAACTCCTTTAGGAAGGTAATCGAGGGCCTGAAAAGTATCGAAGCGTTCATCAGGGGTTAAGGTTTGGAGCATTCCATATTTCCATATTTCTGACTCTATGGAATCCCTGAATTCCTTTGCTTCCTTTTCATTTTTAAAAAACTTTCTCCCTTTTCCAATGGCCCTGAGATCGACGACCCAACGAAATTTGCCGTTCGCCTTTCCAGGTCGAAGATTGATCGATTTCAATACCCGCTCCAGATCACTATTGCCAAACATTGCCAAAGAAAAAACTAGAATCTAGTGGGTTTTGAGACGAATTCCCGAATCTTTAGCGAATGATGAAGATTGCTAAGTATAACGGAAATATGCTTATCATTAGACATTTGCGAATGTCAACGGCGCAAGATGAATTTTTTTGGTTGTGGGTTCGAATCCCTCTGGGCCCATGTCCTGATTTTTTCATCAAGTTATTGTCTTCAGCAGCGGTTGAAAGCTTTCCTACCCGATTAGCAATAGAGGACTTCGGAAACACTCGCAGCAGGCGTTGGGTGATCATCTCGAAATCCGGGAACAGTCTTTCAATCTTCTTTTACTCAGCAAACAAATGAATTCAATGGATTCGTCAAATTCCTTTTTTGCAGGCTTTTGCATCCACCCCTAACGCTGAACCAGCGCCATGCTCTGCGCCTGATTGAAATTGGAAGCCAATTACAATCAGGCTTTGGCAAATGCGGCTCAATCGGACATTCCAGCTCATAAATGCCCATTAGGCATTGGGCGGTGGCTGGAATAAATATCATGCGCCCAAAGCTTGCCGAATCCGGCTTACAATTGAATTATCCCGGTCTTCTGATCCGATGAGATTGTACACACTCAATGCCAGAAATTGATCTCTCCAAGCGGGGCTGACATGGTAGAAATCTTCCAGTACAGCTGAGCTGTACTTATAATCGTGAGCGTCGTTGCCTTTCAGAAAAACCAGTTGCCGCGTGGCGTCGATAATGGATTCGGGAGAGCCACCGTTGGCGATCCAACCCAATGTCTGGTTCGCGGCTTCATCCCGGTTCCGGCTGATGTTTTTCAATATGCTCGTGAGCGCTGCATCATCGGCTGCGCCTTGCAGAGGATTGGGTTCCATTTGAGAAAATTTGCGATCCCGCACTCGACCTCTCCCTCCAGCCGATTGCCGAAACATCGGTACAAAGGAACATGCCTGTAGAAGAAGCCTGCGTCTCACCCGATCATCCCCGCTGTGCATAAATGCCTGACGCATCGCATTGGCTGTTGTCAGCGAATGAAGTCCAATAATGCCAGGTTGCTGCATGAGTAGTTCACCGGATCCAATAAATACCGCATCCCAGATTGACTGAGCGCTCTGCCCTGATTGAACCAAAGCCAAGGCTGCATCGGCTGCGTTTGCAGGATCTGATTCGCGCAGCGTGTCAATCAAGGATTTGACAGCGCGTGTGTCGTTTTTTCCATCCAGCCAATCTTTTCTTATTTTAGCAGCTTTGGCTTCATTCTCACGCCAGGGTCGGTCCACTGAAAGATCACTCTGAGATGGGTTGGGGTCGCCGCGATGATTCAACAAAGCCAGAGCCAGAGAACGAAGAACGGGTTCCGCGTGTCTCCACCCAATCAATTGCAAGGTTCTCCAACTGTTGGCGACGTAGATCACTTTGTGCCCAATTGAGCGATAATCCCGCGCTGCGTATCGAAACAAAACATCAAAAACCTCTACCGACCCAAGTCCTCGCGCCATCCCCGCCGCCGCCAGCTCCGCCGCCTCCACATCCCATCGGTCCATAGCAGAAATAAACATAGACTTTGCGCGGGTGATTGAAGGAATTTTGGATTCAGGCAGGGGCTGCATTTGCCATCCACTGGTTCGACGCTCTTCTTCCTGCCTGCGTTTAAAATAGTCCAATGCCCAGAAATAGGGCAGCCAGCGATCAGTGTCGGGTCCTGAAACTGCAGCCAAATGAGCCGAGTGAATCACTAATACTGCGTGAAATTTAAAACCAACAGATGGTTGCGGCTGAACATTGCGAACCGCAGCTATCATCAAAGCAGCGAGCAGGTCTCGATATGAAGCTCCGGCAAGGATCCGTGACGCAATAGATTCGACTATCTGATTCCTGTTTTCAGTCTCAATGAGGTGAGCCAACTCATGAACTGATTTCTCGACAATGCGACTTTCTGAATCCGGAAGTAAATCTTCTGCAGATACTTTTGGTAAAAACTGGACCCAGTCCAGGCTGAAGAGCGAAAGCGGAGAAACGGATCTATAAAGAAAATGGCGCCGGGAAGTGTTATTCGGGAACATATCTAAATACTAGATTTCAAAGCCTCAAATGTCGAGAAACCAATAACGAGTTGAAATTATGGAACCTGACTGCCGGGTGTGATTGAAGTTTTGTGGCTTCCCGGAAGAACTGAACCCCAGCTTGACGAGCAGAGCCTGCTGTTGAATCAGGCTGAAATGCAAAAAGGCTACCTCCTTAATCTTCCCCCTCCTCACTTTCAGCATGCGTTTGGATCTGGTCATTTCACCATTTTCAATTAAGAATCAGAATCATGCTGAAACGTATTCAACAATTCCAAGCCCAACTTCGTGCTGAAAAGCTGGATGGATTTGCGCTATTGCCAGGACCTTTATTGGATTACCTAACCGGCAGTCACTTCCACCTCATGGAACGAGCCATTCTTTGTTGGATTCCGTCCAATGAGAATGATCCACTCTTACTGGTAGCTCCGGGATTTGAAATCTCCATGTTGAACCCAACAGAATTGAATTGGAAAATGTTTCCATGGGATGACACCTCCGGACCCGCATCCGCATTTTCGGAAATGGCGGCCGCGATGGTAGAAACACTGGGAACGAAAGCCATCAGAGCTGGTTTGGATCCCTTAAATCTCCGTTTTCAGGAATGGAACTGGTTGGAAATCAGTCTGAAGCCAAATGAAGTAAACTGGGTGGATGGAACCTCCTGGCTGGTAGGTATTCGGGCAGTTAAAGACGAGGCTGAACTTGAACTACTTAGAAAAGCTGCAGCAATGGCAACCACATCCTTGAGCGTTGTGCTTCCGCAAATCAGACTGGGTATGACAGAGAAAGAATTAGCAGGACTTTTAAAAATTGAGCTTTTACGCGTTGGCAGTGAGACATTGCCATTTGAGCCGCTTATTCAAAGTGGTCCGAACTCAGCAATACCGCATGGATCTCCAGGGAATCGCCAAATTCAGCAGGGCGATCTGTTGTTAATGGATTTTGGAGCTCGACATCGTGGATACGTATCTGACATTACCCGGACCTTCCATATCGGACCAGCTTCAGACAAAGCGCAAAAAATTCATGCAGCGGTTCTTGATGCCAACCAAAAAGCAACCCAACAGACCAGATCTGGTTTAAAGTGTGGGGACATTGATCGTATAGCCCGCACAGCCATTGAAGATGCCGGGTTTGGTAAATACTTCACTCATCGGACAGGACACGGTATGGGGCTGGAGTGCCATGAACCTCCTTATATGGTGAAGGGCTCGGCTCAATCGCTGGCTGTCGGACATGTATTCACCATTGAACCCGGGATCTACATTCCTGAATTTGGAGGAGTTCGAATTGAAGATGATATTGTAGTTACTGAAGATGGATTTGAAGTATTAACTCAGTTCAATCGTGAATTAATTGAACTGAATATTTAAACGCCGTTTAGTTGACAGTTCCAGCCAGATTAATGAGTCCATGGGGTGGATTTAT
>JAUIHU010000282.1 GCA_030432175.1 Verrucomicrobiia bacterium
GGCCCCCAAGTGACTTAATCCTCCAAACATGAATAATGCCACCCCAACCCACACCACTTTTCTTTTCAATATACAAAACATATCGGTTCCACTAATAAAAAGGTTCTGCGTTTAATTAGTTTTAATAAATTGTTATTATACCTCTATTGCCCAAGTCACATATCTGAATAATGTCCGCAAAATGATTTTGAGGTAATAGAAGAAACAGGACCAATCACACCAAGATATAGAATCGTTCAGAAACGGCGTGGGAGTGAGATAAAATCACACCCTGCATTGCCTTAGCGTCCATTCAGATAGATGAAACATGACGTCATTCTGAATGAACTCTTGTCTTGAGTTCTGTCTTGGCGGATTAAAATGAAAACGGAATCACCCTGAAAGCTTTTCCTGATTAAAAAGCCCCGGGTAATCCACGATGAAGCGTTCCTGAATGCACTGAGACATACAGGTTAACTTTAAAGAGAATCTAAACACCTGGTTGGGATAAGATCCTACCAGCGAGCAGAAATGTGACGACTGCATTTTAACCAAACTTGTTGTTGGTTCATCAGAAAATTCCATCAAGTTGATTTTCTGAATTCATTACCAAACAAGAGTGTCTTATTGCATAAAACAATTGAGAGATCAACTCAAACCACCTACGCCCTTCTGCTGGGCGCGATTAAAGGAGGGTGGCATTTCCAATCCGAAAAGCCGAGCTGACCTGAAAAATCAGCATTATTTGAGCGCAATGCATATCCTATCCCAATGCTGAAACTCTACCGCAAAAATTTTTCCAGCAATACACCCAGGGAAACGCCGGAAGCGCAACCCTGGGCTATGTTACGAAATCCCGTTGGGATTCAGCCCGGGATACTTTACGGCCCTTTTCTATTTATAAAATATGTGACTATTTCCAAATCATTGAAATAGCCATTGTGTTATCGCTACCCATCAAAACGCCACCAACTGATTCAATCGACTCACGCGGTCTTCGATCAGTTGTCGGGTGACCTGAGTGGTCTGCTTTAATCCGAAGCCTTCACAGCAGAAAGACGCAACCACGCTGCCATAGATCATCGCTTTACGCAGATTTTGATGCACATCTCCTTCAGTTCCAGCTAGGTAACCAATCATTCCCCCAACGAAGGAATCCCCTGCTCCGGTTGGATCTTCCACGTTGTCCAGTGGATAGGCAGGCGCAATAAATAAACCTGTCTCATGGGAAAGAACAGCTCCGTGTTCTCCTTTTTTCACAATGACATACTCAGGTCCGAGATCGTGAATTTTTTTAGCGGCAACAATAACGTTGTCTTCTCCAGTCAACTGACGGGCTTCACTGTCATTCAACACCAGGCAGTCAATGCGTTTTAACAAAGCCAATAAATCTTCCAAGGCAATATTCAGCCACAGATCCATGGTATCGGCGACCACGAACTTCGGAGATTTCATCTGATCCAAAACGTGGATCTGTAAGGCTGGGGCGATGTTAGCAAGTAGCACGAATGGCTTTTCTTTGCAGGACTCCGGCAGTGATGGCTGGAAAGTCTCGAACACTCCCAGCTCAGTGGCCAGGGTGCTGCGGTTGTTCATGTTGACTTCGTATTCGCCCGACCAGTGAAATGTCTTGCCTGGAGAACGTTGCAGTCCTTCCAGTTCAATGCCGTGTCTCTTGTAGAGTTCTATATACTCTTCAGGAAAATCGTCGCCGACAATTCCAATAAGGTTTACAGGAGAAAAGAAACTGGCAGCAACCGCTGCGTGACTTGCCGAGCCTCCTAAAAGACGCGGGTTTTCGGATTTTGGAGTTTTAATGGAATCCAGTGCGGTGGAACCGACTACAACAATACTCATAATTCTATTTCAGTAACTTCAGGTATCAAAAGGATGCGGGTTGATTATTCATTGCCTGCTCATTTTCTTGCAGGCGGAGTTGAATCATTCGAACAAACTCAGCGCACCTCGAAAGGGTATCAGTGGCATTCAGGATGGCAGAAACAATACAAACCCGGGTCGCTCCTGCATCCAGAACCGCATTCAATGTTTGCTCGTTGATGCCACCAATAGCAAACCAGGGAACCGGGCCCGTATTTTGGCTGGCCCAACGCACATAGTCCAGCGTCACCGGCCGCGCAGTAGGTTTGGTATCCGTTTTATAAACCGGTCCAATAGCAATGTAATCCGGCTCGGCCGCTAAAGCACGCCGGGCTTGGTCCGGCGCGTGCGTACTCAATCCAATGCCGATATCAACCCCATGGGTTGGCAAGTCACTCACATGCTGGTAACCACCATCGAAAAAATCTTCCTGTCCCAAATGACAGAAATCCGCCCCCAGCTCTAACGCTACCCGTAAATGATCATTAATCACCAACGGCACATGGTGGTCCCGGGTGATTTTCAAGATTTCACGGGCTTCTGATTCAACCTGTTCAGGCGTCCAGTCTTTAGCCCGCCATTGAATCAGATCGGCGCCGCCTTCGCAGAGAGCTTTGGCGATCGAAGCAGGCTGTCGACCATGCAGGTAGGCAGTGTCTACAAAACCATAGAGTTGACTATCATTGAGGTCCTTCTGCTTCTGGCGCATAGGCTTAAGGCTCGGATCACCCATCTCTTCGCGAATCAAAGAAATCTCTTTTGGGTCCATTCAACAGCTGCTCAATGAAGCCAGTTGTGTAGTCACCCCGCTTAAAGTTAGGATCATGCAGAATCGCTTGTTCGAGAGGAATCGTTGTTTTGATTCCTGTAATCATGTATTCGTCCAAAGCCCGGGTCATTTTCACCAGAGCTTCTTCTCTATTGGCCCCGAACGTGATCAACTTACCGATCATGGAATCGTAGGTTGGAGGAATCGTATAACCAGCGTAAGCATGACTATCGACACGCACACCTGATCCACCTGGAGCATAGTACATTTCGATTCTTCCGGGGCTTGGGCGGAACTGATCGAACGGATCTTCGGCGTTGATTCGGCATTCGATGGCGTGCCCTTTGAAAGTAATATCGCCCTGGGATAATTTCGGGGGTTCTCCCATAGCCACTTGCAGCTGCATTTTTACCAGATCCATCCCGGTAACTTCTTCAGTGATCGGATGTTCGACCTGGATCCGTTTATTCACTTCGAGAAAATAGAAATTACCCTGGTCATCAGTGACGAACTCGACTGTTCCCGCATTGGTATACTCCGCTACCTGCCCGATGCGAACAGCGGCTTTACCCATTTTCTTACGCAAATCCTTAAAGCGGTTTTCGATCAGAGGCGAAGGAGTTTCCTCAATCAACTTCTGGTTTCTGCGTTGGATGGAACAATCGCGTTCTCCGAGATGAATCACATTGCCTTTGCCATCTCCAAAAATCTGGAACTCGATGTGGTGCGGATTCTCGATAAATTTCTCAATGTAAACACCTGAATTCCCAAAAGATTTCTCTGCCTCGACACGCGCCATATTGAAGCCTTTGACGAGAGAAATATCATTGTGAGCGATCCGCATTCCCTTCCCGCCGCCACCTGCAACGGCTTTGATCATCACCGGATACCCGATGCGCTGGGCAGTTGCAATCGCGTCTTTTTCGTTCTCAACGATTCCGTCAGATCCGGGAGGAATCGGAACGCCGGCTTTTTTCGCCAACTCACGACTGACGGCTTTGTCTTCCAATGCGTCCATCGCCTTGGAGCTGGGTCCGATGAACCGGATATTATGTCGCTCGCACACCTCAGCGAAGTGAGAGTTTTCAGAAAGGAAACCGTATCCAGGGTGGATCGCGTCCACATCCGTGATTTCAGCAGCGCTGATGATACGGTCAATTCTGAGATAACTTTCGGAGCTGAATGCTTTACCGATACAAATGGCTTCGTCAGCCAGTTGAACGTGCATGGAATTGGCATCCACTTCCGAATACACAGCAACTGTTCGAATATTCAGTTCCTTACACGCACGGATAATACGGACGGCAATTTCTCCGCGATTGGCAATTAAAACCTTTTCAAACATGGGAGTTAAATTTCAAACGAATCAAAACGGGCAGAGCAGTAATCAAATAATATTTTCTCTGTCGTCTCTGTCGCACATCAAAAAATGATCGAACAATAAATAAATATACATGCAGGCAATTTGAATCATCAATGCAGCAGACTGCAATTGCCTGAGTTCCGAAAATAAAGCCCCTTCTCAAGAAGCAAAATGTTCCTGATATCGGGGCGTTGGGTGGCTGGGATCCAATTTCTTATTTATCAAAGCAAAGTGGATCAGATTACAGTGGACGATAACGGAATAGAGGCTGACCGAACTCAACCGGTTTTCCGTTTTCAACCAGCACACTCGTGATGACGCCGCGCGTTTCCGCCTTGATCTCATTCATCACCTTCATGGCTTCGATGATGCCTACGACAGTCTCAGGATCGACTTCTTTACCAACCTCAACATAAGGAGCTGCTTCGGGAGTTGGAGCACGATAAAAAGTGCCGATCATTGGTGACTTGATCTCCAGTTCGTTGGACTGTTGTGAAGTAGATTTTTCGGATTCGCCAGAATCAGGAGCCGGAGCAGCCGCCTGTGGAGCCTGCAGCGCCGCTTGCGGAGCTGGCAGATAAACAGGTTGTGGAGCGATTTGCCCTGTCGGGTTCATCTCTCCACGTTTCATTCGAATTTTGAAATCATTTTGTTCCAGCTCAAATTCAGAGATGGAATTCTTGCGCATCAATTCGATGATGCTTCGGATGTCTTTTAAATCCACGTTCGACTCCAGGTTAATTCAGTCATTCAACTCCCAGTTGATGGGAATTGGGCAAGTTTCGAAATTCAACGGCTCTGTTTAGATTAAAATAATTGCACCGGCGCCGCACATCCTCTCGGAATGGGCAGACGAGCCCAGCCAATACAAGTGGAGAAGAGTAAACGTCCCGTTCCAATGGAGTCAAGCTGAGATTCATGTGACTGGGTTTCGCGAATCTATTTTCGCATTTTTGTGACGAACCGTCCTTGAA
Organism: Verrucomicrobiia bacterium; assembly: GCA_030432175.1. Taxonomy (GTDB): domain Bacteria; phylum Verrucomicrobiota; class Verrucomicrobiia; order Limisphaerales; family JAUIHU01; genus JAUIHU01. The sequence continues at coordinate 4,964 of JAUIHU010000282.1, forward strand.
AGCCTGCGCTGAAACGAATTTCGTGTGGTAAAGAAAAAAATGCGCCCCAGCCACAGCTGAAGCGCATTCATCACCTACAATATCGTGGTCTGGAATAACCACGAAAGCAACTGGAGTCATCTGGAAATTCAACCTCAGACTACCTAGTCTGGGGTTGGAAAGCGCCAGACTCCATTATAAGTTCAGGCTTTTGCCATTTTTTTGTTGGAAAGAGCCCGGATGCCCCAGCCGATTCCAACAGCAACCAGCCCCATGAAGATTCCCAAAATTGGACGATAAACGATCCATGCTACTGCGGCCACCATCAGCGAAACTGAGGCTCCAACCAAAAAAGAAACAATCATAATCCCTGTATCAGCAATGTCGCCAAGCAACGGAATCACATCCATAGTTGCCGATAAAGGACTCAAAATCATGTAAATCCCAACCACCATCAGCACAGCGCCGACAGCTCGAAGAATCCAGGTGATCAGATTGTTCAAGGCTTCCGCTTTCAGAAACATTTCCTCTGCGGTAACCACACCCGGCTCGATGAGCTCAATCTCTCCACCATTTTTGGTTTTGTAAGGCGCCAATGACGATCCGGATTGCGCTGCCACTACTGTCACCTCGGATTCCGGAACCAGGCTGAATGAGACCCTGATATCCCCCACATTTGGCTGATTGGGGTTTTGTCCCAGATAAAAGAAATCCCCTGACCTGGATGCTCCGGTCAAATTTGAGGGTTGCGGAACACCCGACAAACTCATCGGCTGGTAATTGTACAACTGATCAATCAGAGATTCAGCCAGATTAAATGCGCCGAGTTTTGCCTCACTGGCGATCGTAGACTTGGACCGGAATGGCATGGATGGAGGGTTTCTGTATTGTGAGGAATCTCTGAACATCGTGGAGTCAATAGGCTCCTCAGACCAGACAGGATCGTAACTATAAGTCGTGATTTTTTCCTTTCCTCCCCCAAGCTTCTTACGGGTTTCTGTTCTGGAAGTTTCTTCCCATTGAAACATTTCAACCGTAGAGAGCAATTTCAGGGCTTTAGCAGAAACGCCGAAAGTCGGATCCACCACCATCTTTGATGTGACCGCTTTCCCCGATAAATGGATCAGTTTACCATTGTTACCAATATCCACTTTGTCTGCAGCGACACTGACCACCTGCCCGCTTCCCTCACTCAGCGTCGCCTGCCTTTTTGCTGAGCGGCCTTCATTCCAGAAAATACAAACAATTGCAACCAGCGTCAGACCTATTCCGATCGGGATCCCCAGCACACTCCGGATCA
>JAUIHU010000283.1 GCA_030432175.1 Verrucomicrobiia bacterium
GGAACATGTACTGAAGAATAGAAAACCTTCAGGAGACGCATGAGAATTTTGCGAGATTTCCCGGATCAAGTATCAGGTTCAGCGCTTTCATATCAGCCTGAGTCATTTTGAGCTGACGCAATCTCTCTGGAGCAATCCATTGAAATAATTGACCATCCATTGATCTGGGTTCACGCTCAACCCAGGTTGCCTGGAAACAGTGCAAACGAATTTGAATGTGAGGATAGGCATGTTGGATGGTTGTCAGAAAATCTGGCGGAGAAATCAGGATGTCCAATTCCTCAAGTAATTCCCTTTTCAGGCAATCCTCGAGACTTTCCGACACCTCCTGCTTACCACCAGGAAACTCCCAGAGGATGTCTTCTGAGTCAGAAGACTTCTTTTGGCGCTCAGCGACCAGTATTTTGCCCGACCGCCAGATGACTCCGGCAGCCACATCCACCCAGTCGGAGCGCTCCATAGAAATTAAACTTGAAAAAGACTTGCGTCTGACCAGCTGTTCAGTTTTCCGACTGGTCCGACTGGTCCGACTGGTCCGACTGGTCCAGCTCAGGGAACTGCTGGATCAAAGCTTCTTTCCTGAGCGACGCTTCGGTCTTCCAACCGTTCATAACATCGCTGCTGATGATCTCTTCATAAACCGCCAACGCTTCTTCAGGGCGCCCTTGCTCACCCAACAGTCGTCCCAAAGCCAATCTGGCCATGTGAATGCGTCTGTCATCGGGGTATTGGTCAACAATCCCCTGATAAGCCTGAATAGCTTCACTCACATTTCCCTTTGCATCCTGACTAACCGCAATTCCATATTCAGCAGTGAAAGGATCCTGGCTGTTCGGGAAATCAGATTTAAATTTTTTAAACGCATCCAACGCCTTTTCAAAGTCCCCTTCAGCATAAAGCGCGTCAGCCGCCAGCAATGCAGCTTGCTCGGCAATTTGCGTGGATGGGTACTCCTTTGCCACCTGCTCCAAAGCGCTGACGTCCGGATCTTCGGGATCCATTCCAGCCATAAATTTTGGCGGCGAAGCTTTGAACAACGCTTCATTTGCTTTTTCCAATTTCTGCTGACGGGCATGTGACATGTAATTCGCCCCAAGGACGACCACAAACGCCACTACGACCAGCGCAATAAGATTTTTTTGATTCGCCTCAAGCCATAAAGCGAGACGATCCGAATGGGTTTCTGGACCTGATGTTTCCGGTGTCATAGACTGTACCGTTCTCGAGAACTGCAAAATCGGTAGTAAAGGGCGTCATTTTCAAAAGTCGCATAAAAAAGGCAAGCATGAAGTTCCAGGAACTCACGTCAAACTTTGAAATTCTGTTAGCGCACAATGAGTTTCGGTCTGGATTTTATTTTTACGCTGAGGCAATATGCTCGGACTATGCTGAGCCGGATTAGCCAATCGACCTGGAATGGATTGCTGGGAGATCAGTCAGACCTGATTTACGTGTGGGACCAATCCACTTGGGAAGGTCGCGGCATCATCCTCGCGCTGCTGGCGCTATCAATGTTTGCATGGTCGGTGATGATTTACAAAGGCGCCCAGATGAGGCGGGCACGCCGATTGAACCACGCATTTGAAGAAGAGTTTGCCAACCAGACTGATGTTCTGGATATCCACCGACGTCGCGTCGATGTGACCGGATGCCCACTTTTCAACATCTATGAAGCGGCAGGTTCAACACTGGTGGAAAGATTGGAAACCGCCAGACGGCGTCAAATCAAACAATCTCAACCTCCTTCAACGCCTTCCGGGAGACTGACTCCGGAACATGTGATGGAACATATTCAACGGGCGCTGGATCGTGCGGTTGCCAGGGAATCCGTAGGCCTTGAATCAGGTCTGATATTACTGGCCATTGCTGTGAGCGGCGCGCCTTTTATGGGTTTGTTAGGCACTGTATGGGGCGTCATGGTAGCTTTCAGCCAGGCTGGAATTGCCGGCAAAGCTCAGCTGGAGGTCCTCGCTCCAGGGGTGGCTGCGGCTCTTTCCACCACGGTAGCCGGCTTGCTCGTCGCGATTCCTTCTATGTTTGGATATAACTGGCTGGTGCACACTTTGCGTATTCTGACGGTTGAAATGGATAATTTCGCGCAGGAATTAGCCTCAAGAATAGATATTGAATACCGGGAAGGGGAAATAGCGCTACCAGGCCAGGAAGACACGCCCGCAGCTCCCGCTCCCGCACAGGAAGAAATCCAATACAATCCAACTGAAGAGTCAAACCCAACTCACGATCCCGCTCCTCCGACAAATAACGAATCTCCTCCCGACAAACCTTCGTCCAACCCTGAGGCATGAGAAGATATTCCCAACGTCAGGGTCTCGTGACCCTCAGCGAAATCAATATCACCCCGCTCCTGGATTTGGCTTTCGTGTTATTGATCATCTTTATGATTACGGCATCAACCCCTGAAAAAGGGCTGGACCTCAATCTGCCTGGCGCTGGTGGCCCAACCCGTGAAATTGAAGAAGAAACCATTGTCACAGTGGAGATCAATGCAGAAGGCCAATTCTTCATCAACGATGAACGAATCGTTCCTGATGCTGTCGAGGCAAAGTTATTAAATATCAAAGGAGAATCTCCTCAGATGACTGTCTATCTGCGAGCAGACCGAAAAGCTGACTGGGGAACTGGAATGACGATCATGGATTTGTGTTCAAGATACGGGATCCCTTTAGCTCCGGCAGTGCAACCAGGAAACGATTCTCCATGATTCTGAATTCATAAGTAATCACATCACAACCCGACGGGCAGTTAGAAACAGCCCCAAAGCTGCAGACGCTATGAATCGACATCAGAAAAAATGCCTGGCCCTCTCCTCCATGGGACACATTCTGGTTCTTGGAGGACTGATCATCAGCGTAGGCATACAACCTCCTGTTGAACCGCCAAAACCCAAACCGCTTCAACTGACATCAGCCTCCAGAATTGAAGCGCTACTTGCTGCTCGCGCGCAGTCTCAGGAAGAAGCCAGGGAAGTCGAACCGGCTCAACCAACACCTCAGCCCGATCCTGAACCCAAACCTCAGCCTCATCCCAAGCCCAAGCCAAAACCATTACCCCAAACACAGCCAAAGGTTGAAACCAAACCTCAACCTAAAAAAGATTCACCCAAACCAACACCTGCCCCCAAACCAAAACCCAAACCAAAACCCCAGAAACGGGTCATTCGCCCCAACCTGGAAAAAGTTTCCAGACAGAATCCGCTAACCTCCAAGAGAGCAGAGCGTAAACCCGCTCCCCAACCCGACCCGAATGCTCAGTTCCAAAAGAACGTCCAAAACAAATTGCAGGCGATCCGGCAAAATCTTTCCGGAACTTCCACGATCCAAGTCCCAGAATCATCTGGATCTCCCTTAGACGCGGAACGATATGCCCGATGGGTTAGAGATCGATATGAAAACTCCTGGACTCGTCCGGATGCTGCACAAAAAGCGAGCGCCACGGTGAGTGTCAAAATCGTGGTAGCTCGCGATGGAACGATTATTAGTGAAACCATCTCACGGCGCTCGGGAGATCCTCTGTTAGATGCATCCATCGAACGAGCATTGAAATTAGTGAAGCGACTACCAGGCTTTCCAGATGGACTTCAGGAGCCTCAAACGGAGTTCACCATCAACTTTAATTTGAAATCGAAGTAGAAAACTCTCTAATGTGTCGCCCATGACTCAGGGATTGAAGGCTCGTTTGAATAGGGAAATTTTAATCAAGGGAATAACTTGGCTGGCTGTTGCTTGGATCTCCATGTTTCAGGTCAGGCCAGCACAGGCGCAAAGCTCAACAACGATTGATATCGATGGTTATGCCAGCGCTAAAGCTGTTCCGATTGCGATACAGGGTTACCCGCAAGCAGTCACGACCCTTCTGACTTTTCATTTAGAGGTGGTTGGCTTTGAAGTTACTTCTAAAAACTCAGCGCGTTATGTCTTGCAGGGCAATGGGGAGTCACCCGTTCAAGGCATATTGAGAGACTCCAGTGGCGGGGTTATTTTCAGCAGACGTTACAAAGCTTCAGCCTCTACCAGAGCCCAGGCTCATGCTCTAGCAGATGATGTCAGCAAACAAATCCTGGGGATTCCAGGAATCGGGCAGACCAAATTGGCTGCCAAGTTGAAGAAAGGTCGAAATGGTGAAATCTGTGTGCTGGATTTTGACGGAGCCAACCTCAAAGTTCTCACCAGTGATGACACAGTTGTCGCTTCCCCCACCTGGTATCCAGGATTCCCCAAGTCAGCTGTCCTGTTTTACACCTCATACGTCTATAATAATCCAGACATTTATTACCATAATCTGGCATCAGGCAAACGTAACGCCGCATCCCGATACTCTGGATTAAATGCCAGCCCTGCAATTTCTCCAGACCGATCCAAAATGGCGATGATTCTCAGTAAAAATGGAAGCCCGGATGTTTACATCAAAGGCATTCAATCCGGCAAACTGCAGCAAATCACGAAGACGCGTGTAGAAGAAGCAACCCCATGCTGGTCTCCCGATAGCCAGAAACTTTGCTTTGTCTCCCGCGCCACCGGGCGTCCAAGACTATGGATCCATGATTTCTCGACAGATAAATCCAACCCATTACAAATCATTGGAGCCGCCAGTTCCTTTGAACCTGACTGGTCTCCAGATGGCAAATGGATCGCTTTCACGATTCAGCGAGGCGGATCATTCAGGATTTGTGTATGCCCAGCTGAAGGTGGAAAAATGGTTGAACTGACCGAAGGTGAAGACCCAAGCTGGGCGCCTAATTCCCGAACTCTTGTATTTACCAAACGAACACGTGGAGGTGATCGCACTCTGTCTTTGCTTGACGTACCAACGAAACGCGTCAAGGATATTCCTACAAGTTCCAGAGGTCTTTCTCAGCCTAGTTGGTCCAGGTAAGCGCCTCAACTGACAAGATTATATGCGTCAGATTTCGAAGAAAATTTTGCCAACCCGCCAATCAGAAAGCATAGCCAACCAAATGAAAGCAGTTCTCCAACGCATGGCCCACTGGACCCCTATTCTGGTCCTGGCGCTTACCCTCTCAACAACAGGTTCGGTCGGTTGTAAAAAATCAGCCAAACCAGTGACACCCATCCCGCCTAACATAGGTAATGTTCAGGGAGGGGATCCGGATTATATGGGATCTGGTTTTGATCCAAACGCTTCGGGCACATTTGACGGACTCGATGATGGATCCGCTCTGGATCTCGGAGACGGGGTCATGGGAGAAGACATGGATTTGAGTGATGGAGGAATTGACGCTGCGAATCGAGCAGCATTGGAATCCATGACTTCCGATGAATCTTTTTTCGCTCCTTACACGGTGTACTTCGGGTTTGACAGCGCTGTCGTTCAGGCTTCTGAAGGCAGTAAAATTGAAGCCATTGCTGACCATCTTCAAAACTCCCCAACTCACGGAGTTCGCATTGCAGGTCATTGTGATGAAAGAGGCACCGAAGGTTATAATATGGCCTTGGGAGAGAAACGCGCTCAATCAGTCCGCGAATACCTCGTCAACCTGGGTATTGCTCCCAATCGAATCGGAACAATCAGTTGGGGCGAACAACGCCCAGCAGTGGAAGGGCGAACTGAAGCGGCTTACAACAAAAATCGCCGAGCTGAATTTATCCTTCTTCGTCCTTGATCGCCTTTGTTGTGATTCCAGATTAGTTGAAAATGAACGGGTATTGCTGACAATACCCGTTTTTTAGTTGGCTGATTGAACTCTGGTCTGGATCCCGGCGTCTAAAAAATATAGTTCTGCGAAATAAGATTTGTTTGCGTTTCCTTGCAGGACTAATAAGGATAGTGTTTATACGGACTTAGTTAAGAGACATTGCTTCTCATTGAAGCAGGAATGGAACAGGATATGAATATGACATTAGCGGTAGGTTTTTTGGGGGGCTGGGAGATTTTTGGAATTCTTCTGGTGGTTTTATTACTGTTCGGAGCCAAACGACTGCCCGAACTCGCGCGCAGCCTTGGATCCGGCATTAAAGAATTTAAAAAGGCAACCAAGGACGTGACTGATGATTTGCAGAATGCCCTGGATGTGGATGACCAACCTGGGCAGTACCGTCCAAACCCGCCAAAACGCCCCAGCACATCACAGCCCAGATCCAATCCGCAGGTATCCGATAGCGGCTCTTCCTCTCAATCGGCCCCATCCAGTTCTGAAGCCGATAAGGAAAAGGTAGCTGATTCATCTACCAATAACGCC
>JAUIHU010000284.1 GCA_030432175.1 Verrucomicrobiia bacterium
TGTTATTGGCAAAAATACGCAGTCTGATTGATAATAGTCCAGAGGACAAACAATGATACTTCGTGCGCTCAATCGAAAGATGACTCCAGAGGACTTCAGGAATGCCAAAGCTGAAGGCCTGCTAATTCCCACATTGACCGCGTACGACTATCCGTCTGCTAAATTAATGGATGAAGTTGGAGTTCCATTACTATTAGTCGGCGATTCCCTCGGAATGGTTCGGCTTGGTTTTCCAGATACGACGCATGTGACTCTGGATCATATGGTCCTTCACACACAGTCGGTAACCAGGGCAAAACCGAGGTCCCTGATCATCGCAGATCTACCTTTTGGAACCTATACTGATCCGGTTTTGGCTGTCAGTTCAGCAAAGCGACTGATGGAAGCTGGAGCCGATGCTGTAAAAGCAGAAGGAGGCAAGTCAATTGAAGATTCAGTCAGGGCTATAGTTCAGGCCGGGATACCTTTTGTGGGTCATCTGGGTATGTTGCCGCAAAGTGTAAAACAGGAAGGTGGTTACCGAAAAAAAGGAAGAACTCAGGAAGAGCGTGTCCGTTTGCTTGAGGATATGCGGATCCTGGAAGAGGCTGGAGCATTTGCGGTTGTTTTGGAGCTGGTCATTCCAGATCTGGCTGAAGATATGACCTGTTCTTCGGAGATTCCGACAATAGGAATTGGTTCAGGCGCTGCATGTGATGGGCAGGTTTTAGTGATTGATGATCTGGTCGGATCTTTTCCCTGGTTTACTCCGAAGTTTGTGAAGCCTTTGGCGCAGACAGGCTTGGCTATTCAGAATGCAGTCCGCGAGTGGATGGAAGTTTTGGACGTTGGGAAAGCCGAGCTGGATTCAGCGGCTGAGGATAAGTCGGACTCGTTAACACATATTGATGCAGACGGCGAAGCCAGAATGGTAGATGTATCCGCCAAGCCGCCACAATACCGAGTGGCAGTGGCTGGAGGGCGTTTGCGAGTTCAGCCATTTGTTCTCGACCTGATTGAAAACCAGAAGATAGCCAAAGGAAATGTGCTGGCGACAGCGCGTATCGCTGGAATCATGGCTGCCAAGCGGACCGGGGATTTGATTCCATTATGTCATCCGTTGCCCATCACTCACTGTGACGTCAATCTTGGTTTTTCACCTGCACGCGAAGCGATTGAAGTCACAGCTTCAGCCAGTATTCATGCTTCGACCGGGGTTGAAATGGAAGCGCTGACAGCGGTCCAGGTCGCGCTACTGACCCTTTATGACATGCTGAAAGCAGTGGATAAGAACATGGTGATTGAGGAAGTCAAGTTGCTGTCCAAAACAAAATCAGCAGCTCCTCCTGTCAAATAATCCATCCTGATAGAATGCTAGCCATCAATCAAGGCGCCAGCAGGTTCCGGGTTGATTTGCTCATACCAGCTTGATTCCGATTGCGTGGGAAGCTAATATCTGTCGAGTTATGCCCACTGAAACACTAGAAGACCAACCAGTTGTCATTGCCGAAAATGTGGAATTGGGCTATGGGAGGACGCCCGTTCTCAGTGGGGTACAACTGGAGGTTAGGCAAGGTGATTTTTGGTGCTTCATCGGACCGAATGGAGAAGGCAAAACCACTTTGATCAAAGCTTTGCTGGGAGCAGTGAAGCCTAGAAAAGGGCAGATTGCGCTTCGAAGTGATTTTATTAAGCGCACCAGGATCGGGTTCGTTCCACAGGAAACCGAAATCAATCCAGCTGTGTCGACAACGGTTCAGGAATTCATTCTAGGAGGAATGATCGGGGTTCCTGTGGATGGCGCTACACGAAAACTCAGGCTGGATCAGTCGATGAAGTTGATGGAAATCCAACGGTTTCGCGAGCGAAGAATTTGGGAGTTATCAGGTGGACAAAGGCAGAGGGTGTTGATAGCCCGGGCTCTTGTGAGAGATCCGTTGATGATGATTGTCGACGAGCCGACAGCCGGACTGGATTTTGCGGCCGCAGCTGGATTGCTAGAAACCATAACACAATTAAACAGGCAAAAAGGGATCACAGTCGTTTTCGTGACGCATGACCTCGATATTGGAGCCAATAAATCCAGTCATGTTGCTTTATTTCGTGGAGGTCGAGTGCAGGCTGGGCCAACGCGGGAAGTTTTTAACTCTGAAAATCTGAGCGAGACATTTGGCGCGCCAATGGATGTTCGCTGGAGAGAAGACGGCACAGCCTCTGTACATTCCAAAGTAGAACCGGCTGAGCAGACTGGCAGGATTCGTGAAACATTCCTGGAAGAATCCATTCAGGGAGTGGAATCCGGTGTTGGAGCCAAAGTCAGTCAGGAACCTGTTTCACAACCTGCCAAACCAATTCGAGCAGAAGAGTCCTCCGCTCAAACAGTGGAAGCCTCTGGTAAAGATTTTTCAAAATCACAATCACAGCCTGATTCGAGCGCCACCAGTTCAAGTGTCAGATCCAGGCGGATTGATTCACTCAACGATTTAGTGGTTCAACCTTTGGAACAAGCAGGTGAAATTGACGAAGATTTAGAAGCTGATTCAAGCGCTGGCCCTGAACAAAATAGTGAGGCAGTTACAGAAGCAGCTAAAACAGTTTCTGCTCAAACCCAAAACAGCAAAACAACCTCAAAAAAAACCAGGTCATCCACTTCCAAAACGACTGGAAAAAAAACAGGAACAACACGCAAGTCGACCACGGCCAAAAAGGTGGGAGCGACGGGCTCCAGGAAATCTACAACCAACAAATCTGCAACAGGGACTCGCGCAAAGGCAGCTGGATCCGTTAAAAAAACCAGTAGCTCAACAAAAGCAGCTCGATCAACAAAAAGTAAAAAGTCGGTTGGGGATAGAAAAGCGTCAACAGCGGTTCGAGGCGCCAAGAAAAGCGCAAGCGCCAGGACGACTCCCAGTAAAAACAAGAAAAAGAACGCCTGACTTACAACATGGTTAACAAAATGGCAATAAGCCTGAGGTAGAACAGCAATCAAAAGAGTTTAGTCTGATGTTTTCTAATTTTTTTCAGTCATTCAGTCTGTTTGGGGACACCTATTGGACGGCATGGTTTGCTGCGCTTTGTTTATCCTGGCTGGGTGTCGTGGTGGTATCCAGGAATCAGGGATTCCTGGCAGCGGCATTGGCTCAGGCATCGACACTGGGTATCTCGATCAGTCTATTGATGGAATGGGGAAACCCAGGAATGTATTCCATAGTTTTTGCAGTGGCAGCCTCACTGTGGATGTCCAGAAAGACAGGAAATTCTCGAGATGCAGCGCGTCGAGAAGAATCGACTGTTTGGATTTTTCTGTTGGGTGGAAGTTTGTCGATACTGCTTTTGTCCAAGCAACCATTTGGGCTGGAAGAAATTCAGTCTTTGATGGCTTCCAGTATCATGGGAGCGACAGCAACCAATAAAATTGTTTTTGGTATCGGGGCATTTTTATTGGGCTCATTAGCCTGGCTGAGTCGAGCCCGATGGGCGTTACTGTTGACGGATTCCGTTATGGCAGCCGCTATTGGTATGAAAGTATGGATCTGGGTTACAGGATTTGCTTTGATTCTGGGCTTGGTAGTAGGCGGGGCGACTCAGACTCTTGGATTATTGTTTACCTTTGGTTGCTTGGTGACACCGGCTTACAGCGCGAGAAATCTGAGTCGCGAAATTCAACCGCTTTTCTGGATGGCTCCGCTGGTTGCTACTATCAGTGTCTTTTTTGGGTTATTGCTGTCGAATGCCTGGGATTACCCTCCTGGTCAGATGGTAGTAGTTGTCCAGGTAGCTCTGATGGCGCTCACCTGGATTTATCGAGAGTTCAGAGGCTGGTTCTGGGGGTGAATAAAATATCCATAAGCTCATTCAAAGCTTGATTTTTCAAACTTATCTTCTTTTAATTGTAACAATCCATCAAGAATAAGATATTTGTAGTTTTTTTAAGGCTATTGCAGCAGGTTGAATTATCAAACTGTCGTGTGCGTGCTGCATTTGTATTTAAGAAAATACAAATGAATTCTTTGTGGGTTCAGCCAAATCAACCGTAAGGAAGACATCAGAAACAACCCAAGCATAATGAGAAAGCTAAAAATATTAACTTTAGGTTCGTTGTTAGCGGGCGCGATGGTATCGCAGGCTCAGCTGTCGGACGGTCTAGTTTCGTATTGGCCACTGGATGAAGTTCAGGGGACAAAGACGCCGGATCTTGTTAGCGGATATGATCTGGATTTAACCAATCTATCGGCGGCCGATCTGGTTGCCGGGCACAAAGGAAGCGCGTTTTCATTCAGTAATGCCAATCAAACATTATTGAGTCGGGTTCACAATGCTGGAGAAGATCTTCCAGTCAACCAGCATGAGTCCTACACCATTTCGATGTGGGTCAATATTGCCGGGGCCGGGCAGAATGATTTGCGAGTATTTTCGGAAGGGAATACAGAGAATAGCAATCCACTTTTTAACATTGGGACGCACAACGGTGGAGCTGATGGAACCGTGGATTTATTTTTCCGGCAGGATGGATGGACTACGGTCGGACACATCTACTCCACCAATGAGGCTTTTGACGGTACGTGGAGGCATCTTCTTTTTGTTCAGGATAATGGTGTTCGAACTTTGTACATTGATGGAGTCGCCGATCCGTTGATTATTGATAGCAAAGAAGTGGGAGACTGGTTGGTGAACAACACTTCGATTGGTGGGATTTTGAGAGGGTCAGCCTCGCACTGGGTCACTGGTTTAATTGATGAAGTGGCCATCTGGAAACGCGCGCTCACAATGGATGAAATTTCTCAGGTGAACTCCGAAGGATTGGACAGTGTGTTCCCCCCATTAACCATAGGGCTGGTTTCTCATTGGCCATTGGATGAAGTACAAGGAACAAAGACACCAGATATTGTCAGTGGATACGACATGGATTTGACCAATATGGACGGTGATAACGTGGTAGAAGGACAAATCGGGAATGCTTTCTCATTTTCCAATACAGATCAAACATTGTTGTCCAGAGTCCATAATCCGACAGACGAGTTACCTGTCAACAAACATGAATCATTCACTATTTCAATGTGGGTCAATGTTGCTGGAACCGGGCAGAATGATTTACGCGTGTTTTCCGAAGGGAACACAGAGGACAGTAATCCGCTTTTTAATATTGGAACAAACAATGGCGGGACTGACGGAACTGTCGACTTTTATATTCGGCAGTCTGGGTGGACAACCGTCGAGCATGTAAAATCTTCAATCGAAGCCTTTGATGGAACATGGAGCCACATCGCTTTCGTTCAGGACAATGGTGTTCGATCATTATATGTTGATGGTGTGTTGGATGATGTTCTGGTTCTTGCAGACAAGGAAGAAGGGGACTGGTTGGTCAACAACACTTCCATTGGTGGAATTCTTCGAGGATCTGCCTCCCACTGGGTAACCGGGTTGATTGACGAAGTTGCTGTCTGGAAACGAGCCTTGTCACCTGATGAAGTTACATCTGTGGTGAATGACGGCGTGCCTGAGGCATTTAAAAAGCTGCTCCCATTGGAGGTTCGTTCATTCACATCTGAATTTGCAGCTGTTCGAGCAGGGGATTCGGTGACATTGAATTGGGACGTCAGTAAGGACGCTTCCGTTTCGATCAGCGGTATTGGTGATGTGACATCAAATACTGAGTTTGGAGTGGGATCGGTCACAGTGACTGTGGATGAACCTTCCGTATATGAACTGACGCTGACTCGTGGTGAAGAAACACTGAGCGCTTCTATTACTGTGGGAGTGATTGTTGATGTTGCCGAGGGCTGGAGACTTTTGGAGAATTTTGATTCTTATTCCGCAGGCAAAATCACTGGAAGTGGCGCCTGGAAGAACCCGGAAGGGAATGTTAATGTTGTGGACCTTGGAGCCAACAAAGCAGTTGGATTTGATGGCAATGGAGATCTGGCAGCTTTGCCGCTTGGATCTCAGACACTTCTCGAAGGAGGCAGTAAAACCTTGTTCTTCCGCGCATACGCTCTTGAAGATTTTGCAGATGGCGGTGTGGGTATCAACGTGGGTATCAGTGAAAAGCCGATTCGCTTTAATGGTGATTTTGATGATGATGTAGGTCCATTTGTGCGTTTCGAAAAAGTAGCTGGGTTTGGCCCGATTGACATCGCTGCCAGAAATGGGAATGGCAATCCTTTGGACCCGGCTCTGGAGAGTCTGGAGTTGGTGACGGTTTACAACTTCTGGATTGATATTCAGAATGATC
>JAUIHU010000285.1 GCA_030432175.1 Verrucomicrobiia bacterium
CGTACTGGATGAGCAGCATTCACTTTATAACCAGATTGTGACAGCAGTGATAGCGATCAAGCTATCTCATCATTATTTGGGTCATTATGAAAAATATGAAAATCAACTTCTGGACGAAAGCGGCAAAGCCATTCCTATTAATAATCTGTTAACCAGTCGCGAATGGGACAAAGCATTGAAAGCAGGCATCGATAATGCCCTGAACTGTGGACTGGGGGTAGATGGAGTCAAAACTCTGTATGAAGCTATTGATTCCATGCCGACCCGACCTGAATGGACCTCCTATTTTCTGCCTGACAACGTTAAGGTCAGCAAAGTGGTTAAAACTTTAGAAAAATTAGAAAAGAAGTTTTTTGCATTTTAGTTCAGTTGATAGTTGGAAGGGTTTAAGCAAATTCATTATAATATATGTTCACTGGATTAGTGGAATCTGTGGGTCGAGTGGTTGAAATCAGTCGCCCGGCTCCAAATGAGTATCATTTATTCTTGGAGGAAAACGCCTATTTACAAAGCGCCGCTATTGGTGAAAGTGTGGCTGTCAACGGATGTTGCCTGACTGTAGCGCAAAAGCTGGATCGCCGTGTGCGATTTGATCTACTTCAGGAAACCTGGAATCGAACCAGTTTTGCTTCAGTGAAAGAGGGTTCCATCGTCAATCTGGAACTGGCTTTGCAGGCAAATGCCCGTCTGGGAGGTCATTTTGTTACCGGTCATATTGATTCAATTGGCGTTGTTCATCGATTTGAAACAATAGCTGCAGATGTGCTGATGGAAATAACCGCTCCCGATAACGTAATGCGTTATGTCATCGAAAAAGGGAGTATTGCTGTGGATGGAGTGAGTCTGACTGTTGCAAAAGTTAATTCAGATAGCTTTGAGATCTGGCTGATCCCTCATACCGTCCAGGCCACACGATTCCGTTGTGTGAAAGTGAATGATTCTGTCAATCTGGAAGCTGACTTAATTGGAAAGTATGTTGAGAAGCTTCTGGTCAATCGAAATAACTGAGATTCGTTCTTTCTTCTCACGCCCATCAGAAACGATAAGATTCCTGCATGAATCCTCCTATTCCTAAAATCCCTCTGGGTTCCAGCGGCATCCAATCCTCAAGACTGGCATATGGTTGCTGGCGGATTGCAGGAGCCGAGGGCGCTCCTGAACCGGATAATCAGCAGAAAAAAATTGGCTTGAACGCAATTATTGCCGCTTTTGAAGCCGGATTTACTCTGTTTGATCTAGCTGATATCTATGGCGCTGGCTGGTGCGAAATCATTTTCGGACAGGCTCTTCAAGAAGTTCCTGAAATGCGTGAAAAAATCCTGATCGCTACTAAGTGTGGTATTCGTAAACCAGACACACCCGCAATTGGCGCTCCTTATCGTTATGATTTTTCAGCCGAATATATTTTGGATTCCTGTGATGGATCTTTAAAGCGAATGGGAGTGGACCATATTGATCTCTATATGTTGCATCGTCCGGACTTTCTGATGGATATCCAGGAAGTGGCAAAGGCGTTTTCCAAGCTTCAGCAGTCGGGGAAAGTCAGTTCATTTGGTGTCAGCAATTTTACACCCACTCAAGTTAATTTATTACAATCAGCTCTTGGTAGTCGATTGCTGGTCAATCAAGTGGAAGTGCATTTGCTGGATCCATTCACGTTAACCGACGGAACTTTGGATCAATGCCAGATGAACCGAATTACTCCGATGGCCTGGTCTCCACTTGCGGGAGGACGTTTGGATGTTGAGCGTTTTGATTATGGAGCGGATCATGAACTCAAAGCTAAAGCAACTCGATTGAGATCAATCATGGATCCGCTCGCTGAAAAATACCGTGTGACCTGGGCTGAAATTGCGCTGGCCTGGTTGTTAAAACACCCTGCAAAAATCCTTCCAGTGATCGGCTCAACGCAACCCAAAAGAATCAAAATGGCCGCAACAGCGACAGATTTTGAAATAAGCCGGGAGGAGTGGTATTCACTTTTAGAGCCAGCATTAGGCCATAGACTTCCTTGAATTATTCCATTGATTGAAAAAGAAGCAAAAGATGGACAGTCCATTGATTCAGGACATTTCTCCGGAATCCTACAGGATGCCGGCCGAATGGGATCCCCACCAGGCTACCTGGCTCACGTGGCCCCGAAGAGAAAGTGACAGCTACCGAGGTGAATACTATGATCCAATGTTGGATGGTTATTGCGACTTGTGTCAGAAAATTTCTGAGGCAGAAGCAGTACACATCAATGTCTGGGACTCAGCTCATCAGAAGGAAATTACCGATGCGTTAAACCAGCGGGATGTTTCACTGAAGGACATCACCTTCCATCCATTCCAGTCTTATGAACCCTGGTGCCGGGATCATGGTCCGATATTTGTTATTCGGAACGATTTTGGACGGAACGATTTTGGACACCCAAAAAAGATGGTTTTAAACTGGGGATACAATGCCTGGGGAGAAAAATACCCACCTTATGACCTCGACAACTTAATTCCCGAAAAAGTAGCACAATACAGGAACATTCCTTCGATCACTACTGGTATGATTCTGGAAGGAGGTTCTATTGAAGTGGATGGTGATGGAACATTATTGACGACTGAGTCTTGTTTACTGAACGCGAACAGAAACCCGGAACTCAATCTGGAAGATATTGAAAATCGGCTGAAAAAGTTTCTGGGAGTCCAGACCATTTTGTGGCTGAAGGAGGGTGTGGCTGGTGATGATACCGATGGGCACATTGATGATCTGACTCGGTTTGTGGCTCCAGGAAAAGTGGTGACGATTTTACCCAAGCATGAGACTCATCCTGATTACCGGATTCTCAAAGCCAATTTTGAACGTCTGCAAAGCTTCAAAGATAATCGAAATAGAAATCTGGAAATTGTTTCATTACCTTGCCCGGAACCAATGATCCGGGACGAGGTAATATTACCCGCGAGCTACGCTAATTTTTATATTTGCAACCGCGGAGTGCTGGTTCCTACTTTTCGACAAAAGCAAACGGATGCGCAAGCAATAAGCATACTGCAGGAATGTTTTCCAGGAAAAGAAGTGATAGGAGTGGACGCCTATGGGATCATTTGGGGACTTGGATCACTGCATTGTCTGACACAACAGGAACCCAACTCATGACTCAAAGAACTTCGAACAACCCAACAAACTCAAATGCCCAGACGGACAAATCAAGAACACTGAAATCTGCCACTGAAAAAGAAATTCGGAAAGTTGGATCGATAGTCTGTGATTTGTTGGAAATCATGAGAAGGCTACGCGCTCCGGACGGATGTCCCTGGGATCGAGAGCAGACACATGAATCCATAAGGCTGCATGCGGTTGAGGAAGTTTATGAAATGATCGACGCCATTGAAGCTGGCGATGATTTGGAGTTGGAAGAGGAACTTGGAGATTTACTGCTGCAAGTTGTGTTTCACTCACAGCTAGCTGAAGAAAGAGGAAAGTTTGATTTTGTCAAAGTAGTCGCGGCAATACGTGATAAATTGATTCGAAGACATCCGCATGTTTTTGAAGACGTTGAAGTGGAAAATGTAGATGCCGTCTGGAAGCAATGGGAAGCCATCAAGAGGGAGGAAAAGGCTGGGAGTCATCTGGAACGAAAATCAGCCCTAGACGGTATTCCCAAAGGCTTGAATGGAGTCATGCGGGCACAAAAACTGTTGAAAAAAGCCATCAAGGCCGGGCTTTATCAATCTGAATTGGCGAATACAAAACCAGCTGAAGGCGAGAAAATTACAGAGGGCATCATTGGGCGTCAGCTGGCTCACTGGGTGAGTATCGCACAGATGGAAGGTATCAATGCTGAGTCTGCACTGCGAAAAGAAGTTGATGCGCTGGAAAGAAAATGGAGGCAGGAAGAACGGACCTGACTGTCGACGTTGTACTGAGCAGTTTCTTTGAGCTGAAATTAATGGCTGCAACGGAATCAGAAAAAGGGCCATTCATATCATGTCAACTTATCCTTTCAGAATGCGGCATATTTCAATAAGTTATTATCGTACCTGGAGCTATGAAAAAGAATTTATCGAAATGGATTGGAGTAGGATTGGCATGGATCGGACTTTGCAGCGCTAGTGAAGTCCTGGCGCAACCGCTGATTGAGGGATTTAACAGTCCGTTTAACAACGAGCAAATCACCAGCATTACTCGACTCTCGGCCGCCCAGGAAACGCCTGGTTCGACTGAAGTTAAAGTTAACTTTTCATACACCTACAGCGGTAGAAATGGTCCAACCGCTACAGTCTACATAGTTCCGGTATCCAGAGAGTTTCCTCAAGCAGGACTCTGGTTTGGGTCGGATCCGTTCACTATTTCGCAAGGTCGTGGAGTTGGATCTATAGAAATTTCCTATTTTCAGGACGAGCCTGGAGCTCCGGTTGTCTTCAACACAGATGCATTTAGAGCGTTGATTGTGGAGAACGGTGGTCGCGGAGTGATAGCTGATTTGAATTTTACCAAACGAGTTCAATGGGGAAAACCAGGTGATAAGAAAGCTGAATTATCCGTCGAGCCGGCTCCATTATTGAGCCAGCCTGATGGAGAGGATCAGGAGTTAATGAAGCGGCGACAAGAAGTTGAAGCAGAAAGGCTGAGGTTGGAGCAGGAAAGACTGGCGGCGGAAGAAGAAGCCAGGAAGCGTCGCGAAGCGGAGAAGTTGGCTAAAAAACAAGTTGCCATTCAAGAAGTTGCCAGACTCCAGGCATTGGAAATAGCCAAGCGGATTCAACAGGAACAGCAAGCTCGTGAGGAAGCCGCTCGTTTGGCGAAGTTGGAAGAGGAACGCAAAGCCCGTGAGGAAGCCGCTCGTTTGGCGAAGCTGGAAGAGGAACGCAAAGCTCGTGAGGAAGCCGCTCGTTTAGCCAAGCTGGAAGAGGAACGCAAAGCTCGTGAGGAAGCGGCTCGTTTGGCGAAAGTTGAAGAGGAACGAAGAAAATTGCTCGAATTGCTTGCAGTGGCAGAATCCAGCGCTGCTGAAATGCAAAAGGAACTGGCAGATTCCAGAATGAAGTCCGAGCAGGCGGCTAGTGAAGCTGCGGAGGCTGAGAAACTGGCCAATGAATTGAAATCGGCTAAAGCAAAAGTGGACGATGAGGCAAAGGTGATCGCTAAGGCCTCCGCGCAGGAGGCCGCCAGAACAGTCCCTATGCTTCTCGAACCTCAACCCGGACAATTCAAAACACAAGTCAGACATGTGGATGTAGTCAATAGAAGCAGGGATCGTACCTCCATGACGATAGGTGTGGAATTCGAAATGCGCGACCAACTCGATTCTCCAGCAATGGGTGTGCGAGTTACTCGTAAAGATGAACCTCGCGCTTTTCAATTGTTTGAAAGTGATCCTGAGCCGATTGGAAGGTCCCGACGAAATTTTTTGCTTTTGCCCGTTCGGTTCAATCCGTCTCTTTTCCCAAGCGCCGAATCACTGGCTCAATACGCAACGGATCAGGTCCAGGTATATATGACACCCAATCCAGATTTTTCGGATAAGTACCGTTTGTTTGACACGACCATGCTGCTACATTGGGAATCTGAAGCTAATTCCAAAGTCACGGAAATTCAGCGTATCAATGATGATTATCTGGAGATTGATACATTTAAAAAGAATGACTTGCACCAGGGTTACGTTTCGATTCGGTATCGCTTGAAATCCGACAACTCGGGCAAGATCATAGTGGCTCTTTTCGATTCAAAAAATCCAGCAACCCGGTCCTGGATTGATACAGATATCCGCTACATCAGCGGCGATGTGGGGTTGGAGGTTCTGAATTTTTCAGTGAGTCCAGATGCTGACCCTCCAAGTGGCAATCTTTTTGATTTGGACACGATCCTGATACAGTTACTGGATTCGAATGATCAGGTTATTGCCGAAATCAGAAAACAAACTCCGATGACCTGGGCGTTGGTAAAATAGTTGGCTTTCCAGGTTCTAGCTATGTGGAAACATCTGTGGTTTCCGGTTTGCGTAAATCAAAATAATCCAAAGCCAGTTCAAAATCTCCAGGTAACGGAGCGGTCCATTCCATATAGTCACCGTTCTCTGGATGATAGACTCCCAGTTTCATGGCATGCAGCATTTGCCGTGGAGCTGTGAATTTTGTTTGCGATTTCAGCGTTTGGTTTCGGCCTTTCCCGTAAACTTCATCATTTCTTGGTGAATTGTATCGGTAATCGTTTC
>JAUIHU010000286.1 GCA_030432175.1 Verrucomicrobiia bacterium
CAAACCCGTTTCGGAAGTCTGGAATTCGGAGTAGCCGTGCCGAATCGAGCCGACACCTGGACACGGATGTGTTACGCCGGCCCGAATCAACCAGTCGCCCCGATTGATGATCCATACCAGATATTCAAGAAAATGTACGGCAGCTTGAAAGATCGGGAAAACCTTCTAAGTGTCCTGGATGCGGTTCAGGAAGATCTGAAGAAAATCAAAGGATCCATAGCCAGCGAGGATCGAGATCGCCTGGAGCAACATGCCCAGTGGGTCAGCGAAACTGAAATGGAACTCAAGCAATCGGATAAACAAAAATCCTGGACCAATGTGCCTGAACTCGAACAAGGGGTCCCCAACGAAAACGATCGAATTCCCGAGATCAGCAAAATGCAAATCGACTTGCTCGTCAGTGGATTTGTCAATGACATGAACCGGGTGGCTTCATTGCAGTACACCAACTCAGTTGGCAACGCGAAAATGCGCTGGCTGGGTATTGAAGAAGGCCACCACAGCCTTTCGCATGATCCGGACCTGAACGAAGAATCACAAACCAAACTCACCAAGATCAACACCTGGTTTGCAGAGCAACTCGCTTACCTTGTTCAGCGTCTCGAATCCACACCTGAACCCGATGGAGAAGGATCACTCCTCGACAACACCACCATCGTCTGGACCAATGAACTCGGCAAAGGCAACTCGCACACATTGAAGGATATTCCGTTCATTCTTCTGGGCAATGGAGCAGGATTCACCATGGGGCGTTCCTTGGATTATCGCAACGACCTGCCCCATAACAGCCTGCACTTGGCCCTGGCTCACAGCTTTGGACATCACCTGGAAACATTCGGCAATCCGAAATTCTGCGAAAACGGAGCGCTCGACCTGATCAACCGGGATCCAGGCGCTGAAACCATTGAAGATAAGCCTGCGGAGAAGGAAGCAGCCGGAGAAAAGGTAGCACAAGCAGGTTGAACGTAATTCAATTCACACTCACAGGGAACTATTAATGGGACCACCAGATACGCGTCGTTTTACTTCAACCATGGAGACATGGAAGCACGGAGTTTTTGCTAATTTTCATTGATAGATCCTTTACCGGGATCCAATAAATCTCCGTGTCTTTGTGCCTCCGTGGTACAAAATCCGCACTGACGAATGTATCGGGTAGGTACAGGTCGCATTAATAATGGAAGCCCAACAGGAAAACCCGAAACCTTTGCGACTTCGCGTCTTTGCGTGAAACAAAATCACATCAAATACATGCTTGACCTTTTCAAAAGGAACCCGTAATTTGCGCACCTGTTTGGATGAATCGACTCGACCTCGATTTGCGATACCCCACACATGATGGAGAGATGGCTGAGTGGTCGAAAGCAACGGTTTGCTAAACCGTCGTAGGGTTATTAGCCCTACCGCGGGTTCGAATCCCGCTCTCTCCGTTTTTATTCGGCAACGCAATCTGAAAATTTTGAGCCATGAAAATCATGGCTCTTTTTTTTTGTTCAATAAAATCTTTGACACCCAAAGAATCAACATTCAGCGATCCTGTGCCGCAGATTTAACGGGATTTGGGTTTTCAAAATTTTGATTTTGAGAATTGTTGATGAGATCAAACTTTTGAGGTTCAGATTTTCTCTCTCCCATGGATCAGTAAATAGAGAATCATCTTTGCCTGCTTCTTCGGCTCCACTCAAATCATCTCCCTGGAATAATTCATTACCATAACGGAGATTATCCAAGACCACAGTTCCTGAATATGCTTTGATTTCAGGTTTGTTTCTTGGTTCTATCATCCGGGTTTGAAAGGCTGCTTACCAAAGCTTTTTTACCTTCCAGGATTTCATCTATTCGTGAAGCCAACGTGCTAACATGCGGTTCTCTAAACATGGACATGTGACCACCTGGACATCGAATTACCTCAACGTCACGCGCGTAATGTGACCAACCATGATCCTCATCTGGGTTGATCCTGTCTCTCTTTACTTCCAGAGCATGGATCACTATTACTTTTCCTGAATACTCTCCGGGGCAGTATTGATGGTTCAGCATTCTATGAACATTAAGCGTCTTGTCACTGTGACGCTCAGTAGTATGAATCGTAAATTTTTCGTCGTTCTGAGCTTTGCCCCGTTGCCAACGCTTCTTGACTTTGACTGCTTCATGGGAAAAACGCTTCTTGATCTTGTTCGCGAGGTAGCCAACTCCAGTTTGACGAATCCCCATCAAGTGCAGCCGATACCACTGCTTGGATATTAGCCTGTATTTTACTGGAGGAACAAACGAGTCGAAGAGTATGAGTGATTCGATCGCTTCTCCCATCGAAGTCAACTGCCGCGCCATTTCATAGGCGACAACTCCGCCAAATGAAGCGCCCCCAATCGAGTAAGGTCCTTGAGGTTGGACTCTTCTAACCTGATCAATGTAGTACTGCGCCAGCGCTTGAACACTTTCAATTGGAGTTTCGAGCTTCTCAAGAAAAGCAGATTGGATTCCGTAAATACTTCGATCGCTTTGCAGTCTCTGAACCAATGGCCGATAGAAAAGCAAACTCGGTCCTCCAGCATGCAAAAGAAACATCGGACGTTCTGCTGCTCCCTTTTTGAGAAGCACGATTGATCTTGGAAGTTCAGTATTCAACGGTTTGCCGGATGCTGCCGTGATCGCTTCGATGGTAGGCCATTGAAACAAGTAGTTCATTGGACAGGATAATCCCGTCTTTCGTTCCATTTCGTAAAGAAGCCTCATGGCCAGGATCGAATGCCCTCCTAAATCGAAGAAATTATCTCGTATTCCGATCGGTTTCACATTTAAGCAATCTTCCCAAATTCGAACCAATTGTTTCTCTAATGCAGTCCGCGGCGCCAAAGTCTCGTTGTCGCCAATGTCTTTTTTCGGCTCCGGCTTCGGCAAGGCGTTGATATCAACCTTGCCATTTTTGTTGAGAGGCATTTTAGCCAGTGGAACGAAATAACTGGGGATCATGTAGTTTGGTAACCTTGTTGCCAGTTTTTCGCGAAGATCTTTTTCTGCAAAACTATAATCCTGAGCCATCACCATGTAAGCGATAATTCGCTTCTCTCCAGGACAATCCTCACTAACACATACAAAACAGGCTTCCACAGCAGAAAGATCTGAAAGAACTGACTCAATCTCGCCCAATTCAATTCGAAAACCTCGTATTTTTACCTGACGATCCTGACGCCCTATAAACTCCAAAGCGCCATCTGGTAAATAGCGAACCCGGTCCCCGGTTTTGTAGAGACGCATCCGATTTGCATTGTCGAGAGTAAGATCAGGAAATGCCTTTGCAGTTAAATCAGCTTGGGAATGGTAGCCTAGAGCAAGTCCATCTCCTGCCAGACAAAGCTCCCCTGGGACTCCAATGGGAACCGGTCGACATTGACGATCAAGCACGTAACACTGGGTGTTAGCGATAGGGCGACCAATAGGAATTGTCGCCGCATCCTTAGCCACAGAGTCAATCTGATGCCATACGCTGAAGGTCGAATTTTCTGTAGGGCCATAAACATGAACTAAGCGCTGAGGCGCTCCATTCTCCATGATTCGCCGAATATATTCAGGTTCGACGGCCTCTCCTCCAAAGAGCAGACATTTTAATGGGCTGAATATGTCCGGATTTTCCCTAGAACACTGATTGACTAAAGCCGTTGTCAAAAAGAGGATGTCAATTCGGTAATTTCTGAGAGCGTCTGAAAATATCCTTGGAGCCAAAATGGTTTCTCGATCTAGACCGACAACGACACCGCCGTTGAGCAATGCGCCCCAAATTTCGAAGGTGGCAGCATCAAAGCTTAGCGTGGCAGCCTGAGCGATACGATCCCCTTCGCTAATAATGATATAGTTTGTATTGCGCACCAAACGAACGACACCAAGGTGAGGTACGACCACGCCTTTGGGCCTGCCAGTTGAACCTGACGTGTAGTTGATGTAGGCGGCTTGTTGTGGAACGACAGAAACCTGCGGCCCGATCAGTGACTCGCAGCTTTCGATGACCGACATGTCTCCTTCCAGACACACCACTTTAGCTCCTACTGAATCACAACCTTCCAACAGCTCAGAGCAAGTCTCGGGACGCGCCAGAATAATTGAAACGTCCGCATCGCTGATCAGATATTGCAAACGCTCAGAAGGATATTCGAAATCCAGTGGGACATAGACAGCTCCAATCTTTAGTATGGCCAATACGACCACAATGGCTTCCGCCGAGCGCTCAAGACAAAGCCCTACCGAATCCCCAGGCTCAACTCCTTGTGAAATCAGATAATGCGCAAGCTGATTTGCTTTCTGATTCAATTCCAGATAGGTCAGCTGCTGACCACCAAAGATCACTGCCACCGCAGCCGGTGTACGCTCAACCTGTTCTTCAAACAACTCATGAATACACTTGTCCCGGGGATACTCCGTTTCGGATTGATTCCATTCTACCAATAGTTGATGTCGTTCCTTTGCACTCAGGATCGGGAGTGACTCAATGGACTGTTCCGGTTGGGCGACAATTCCCCATAGAAGTGTCTCAAAGTTCTCTGCCATTCTCTCTATCGTAGACTCATGGAATATGTCGCTGTTGTATTGCAGCTCCCCCGATAATCCGGAATCTGTTTCATTCATCGAAAGAATCAGATCAAATTTAGCCGTTTCTGTTTGGATGGGTATCTGGCTCACTTTCAGTCCGGCAAAGTCCGAGGATCGCGTCGAAGCATTCTGCAACGCAAACATCACCTGGAACAATGGATGATAGCTCAGACTCCTCTCAGGATTGAGTTCTTCAACCAGTTTCTCAAAAGGCAAATCCTGATGGTCATAGGCTTCCAGAGCAATCTGGTGATTCCTCCTCAACAGTTCCTCGAAACTCGGATCTCCTTTACAATCGATCCGCAACGCCAATGTATTCACGAAAAATCCGATCAGCGGTTCTATCGCCTCGCTGGTACGATTGGCAATCGGTGTGCCCATCACAAAGTCTTCGGCTTCACTGTAACGGCGCAACAACACCGCAAAGCCGGTAAGTAGGGTCACGAACAATGTGCTTTCGTAGCGCCGAGCGAGCCCTCGTATCTTTTCGCTCAACTCGGCGCTCAATTTGAAACGCACAGTCGAGCCTCGAAAGCTTTGAACCGGTGGACGCAAAAAATCTGTCGGCAGTTCCAGAAGCGCTGGAGCCCCTGCCAATCGGTTTCGCCAGTAGCTCAGTTGCTGCTCCAGCCGGGAACCTTGCAGATGCATCCGCTGCCAATGCGCAAAATCTGCATATTGTATCGGTAGTGGACTCAGTCTGCTTGAGTTTCCTTGCGAATAATCTTCATAATGCGAAGCTAGTTCCCGAAAGAAAACACCCATGGACCAACCATCACAAGCGATATGATGAATCGCTACGACGAGATAATGCAGCTCATCGGAAACTCGAAACAGCTTCACACGAATCGGCGGATCTTTCGCCAGATCGAAAGGCCGATTAACCTCTTCTGCAAATCGGACTTGCAACTGCGAATCATCATCAGTTGACAACTCATCAATGGGCAACGGAACCGATTCAAATGGATGGATCACCTGAAACGGCTCCTCAGTTCCTTCCTCGTAAGTCGTCCGCAAGATCTCGTGACGCCGCACAATTTCGTCTACCGCCTTCGACAGAGAGAGAACATCCAGTGAGCCTGACAATCGCAGGCTCATCGGCTCGTTGTAGGTCGAACTCACGCCCTCCAAACGGCTCAGGAACCAGAGCCTTTGCTGGGCAAAAGATAGCGCAAGTTCTTTGTCTCTTCCAATCACAAATATCTCCATCTCAGAGAATTGCGCGACAGACAAGGATTATCTGACACCCAAAAAACAACATTCAGCAATCCTGTGCCGCAAATCAAACGGGATTTGGGTTTTCAATATTTTGACTTTGAGAATTGTTGATGAGATCAAACTTTTGAGGTTCAGATTTTCTCTCTCCCATGGATCAGTAAATAGAGAATCATTTTTGCCAGCTTCTTCGACTCCACTCAAATCATCTCCCTGGAATAATTCATTTCCATAACGGAGATTATCCAAGACCACGGTTCCTGAATGTGCTTTGATTTCAGATTTGTTTCTTGGTTCTATCATCCGGGTTTGAAAGGCTGTTTACTAAAGCTTTTTTACCTTCCAGGATTTCATCTATTCGTGAAGCCAACGTGCTAACATGCGG
>JAUIHU010000287.1 GCA_030432175.1 Verrucomicrobiia bacterium
GAACCGATCGCCATCATCGGGATGAGCGGCAAATTCCCGAAAGCCAGGAATGTGGAGGAACTCTGGAAGCGTCTGGCATCAGGTGAAGATTGTATTGAGGAAATCCCTGGAACGCGTTGGGATCACACACAATATTTTGATTCTGAAGTCGGCAAGCCCGGCAAGACTTATGGGAAATGGGGTGGTTTTGTTGGAGATGTGGACCGGTTTGATCCGTTGTTTTTCAACATCGCTCCATTGGAAGCGGAAGTCATGGATCCACAGGAACGAATGTTTCTGGAGAACGTTTATTCCACGATGGAAAGCGCGGGTTACACCCGTGAAGCGCTGTCCCGATCGAATGGAGAAGAGGTGGGTGTTTTTGTCGGCGCGATGTGGAGTGATTACCAGATGATTGGACTCGATCAGTCCTGGAAAGGCAGTCCCACCATCGGCAGTTCCTGGTTCTCCAGCATCGCTAATCGGGTTTCCTATTTCGGGGACTTTCATGGTCCGAGCCTGACGATTGACACCGCCTGTTCCGGATCACTCCTGGCGCTGCATCTGGCCTGTCAAAGTATTCATCGTGGTGAATGCACTGTAGCATTTGCCGGAGGCGTCAATGTTTCAGTTCACCCAAGCAAGTTCATCAAGCTCGCCCAACTTCGCATGCTTTCAACCGACGGACGCTGTCGAGCGTTTGGCGCAGGTGGCTCCGGGTATGTGCCAGGTGAAGGTGTGGGATCTGTTTTATTGAAACCACTGAGTCGGGCGTTGCAGGACGGGGATGCTGTCCGCGCGGTCATTCTTGGATCCGCCACCAATCACGGGGGGCACACCAGTGGATATACTGTACCCAGCTCAGCTACACAGGCTGAAGTGATTCGCTCGGCCTGGCGTGATTCCGGCGCTGACCTGAAGTCGGTAGGATATATCGAAACCCACGGAACCGGCACGGCTTTGGGGGATCCCATTGAAGTGGAAGGACTCCGTGGCGCCTTTGAAGGTCGCGCATTACAATCGTTGCCTATCGGGTCGGTGAAATCCAATCTCGGACATCTTGAATCCGCTGCAGGCATTGCGTCGCTGATCAAGACCATCCTGCAAATGGAGCGCCGCACGCTGGTTCCGTCCATTCACACTGAAGAACTCAATCCGCATATTGATTTCGAGAAATCTATTGTGCGAGTGCAGCGAACCCTGGGAACCTGGGACGCTCCAGCAGGAAGTTCTCTACGAGCTGGAATTAGTTCTTTTGGGGCTGGTGGATCTTGCGCTCATTTGGCTTTGGAATCAGGAAAAACGCTTCGTCCAACAATCACTGACAACAACGGCTCTGATCGAGGTTTGCCAAATAGAAAGAAAGATGTCGTTCCCGTTTCAGCCAAACATCCAGCGGCGCTACAGGATCGATTAAATGATTTACTTCGTTACCTGAACCATGAAACGCCTGACTGGAACAACTTTGTCAGTACACTTCAATTGGGTCGTGAAACGTTCAGTCACCGATGGGCTGTGGTTGCGGACTCTATTTCCGATTTTCAAAACAAACTGGCAGCATTTCTGAATGGAGATCCGACACCAAACTGGACCGGTAAAGTTTCCCAGCCATCCAGGGAAACCGCATCCATGGAATCCTCGGAAGCGCTGGCGGAAGGCTGGACGCAAGGGAAGGAAGTCGATTGGAGAGTGTGGAGAAATGAAAACGTCTGGAAAAAAATTTCATTACCGACTTATCCATTCCGACGGGAACGGTGTTGGATTGAGCCGGAACAGGAGACTCTTACATCCAACCGTGCTCTAAATTCCGAGAATGATGTAAAATCGCCAACCGATCACGCTGATAAGACCGCTTTATTTTCAGAAGGCGTCACAGGAAAGGCTTGGAGTCCGACAGATCTTTGGTTGAAAGATCATCAAGTTCAGGGGAATCCGCTACTGCCTGGATCGGCATCACTGGCCTGGGCCCTTCAGGAATTTGAAACCTCTGACGAGCTGGCGACATTGGAAGACTGGAAGTGGAAACGTCCGGTTGTCCTGAATGATCCGAATTTAGTTCTGAATTGGGAACAAAATTCCGGAGCTTCCGGAGTTGATTTGAAATGTTTAACTACTGCCGGAGAGAGTGTCGCAACGGGAAGATACAGAGCCGGGGTGTCGAAGGAGGTTTCTGAGGGCGGGAATGAGTTTGGCGCTGATATTCATCGGACTTCTCCTGAAAGAACTTGGACCGCTGATGAGATATACGGTCGTTTTCAAGAGCTGGGGCTGGGGTATGGTCCAGCGTTTCAAACACTGAGAACGCTCCGATGCGGCAAGAGATGGGCGGAGGGAGATTTTGCATTACAAACACCCAGTCGTTCCGGCTTTGAGACCAGCGCTCGTATTCTGGATGCGGTTTTTCAAAGCAGTTTGGGATTGTTCCAGGGCGGGGGGATGAACGGATTGTGGCTACCCCACGAACTGAAACGTGTTACGGTTTTCAATCCGCTGCCGTCCAATGGTCGACTCACCGCGCGATTGGTGGAGCAAACAGAAAGTCGGGCAGTGGTTGATTTTCAAATTCTGAACCACAACCGGGAAGTGGTTTGCCGGGTCGACGGATTGACTCTCCATTTCACACTGAGTGGTGTATCGCAATCGCAATCGAATGGGAATGCAGGTCCTGAATTGATTCTATCAATACCAGCCTGGCGCAATATCACATCAAAGACGGCTCAACCGGATTATTCCGAAACCCCGATGAACCGACTCTGCATCATTTATCGTGGAGCTGCAGGCTCTTTGCCCTGGAAGTCCCTGTTTCCTGGAGTTTCTGTTAAAGAATACAAAAACAATACCCCTGAGACAGATGACTGGGAAAATGCTCCAGAAAATGTGATTTGTGTTCTGGATGATCAATTTCATGAGAACGAAAAAGAATCTTCGAAGTTGTTACAAATGCTGCAGAACCTCTTGCGGTCAGGGAAAAAACAACCCTTACGCTGGTTGACAGTGATTCCAAAATCTTCGGCGGCTTCCGGCTGGATCGGGCTTTTAAAAACTGCAGCGTTGGAACGACCTCGACTCGACATGCGCTTCCTGACTTTAACTTCAGCTGTGGAATCATTGAAAGCTGAAGACTGGGCCATGATCTGGGAACAAGTCATGGGTCCTGGGTTGAAATCAGGTTCAGAGGTTCAATGGGGTGAAGGCCAATTGCGGGAACAACGCTGGGTAGATTTGCCAACCGCGAAAGAGGATTCTATTGGATTTAGAAAACGAGGCGTTTACTGGATTACTGGCGGCGTCAGCGGCATTGGTTGGTTGACTGCTCAGCGTCTCGCTGCGGTTTACCAGGCGCGACTGTTGTTGACCGGGAGACGTCCGATCAATCCGGAAATTCGTGAGAGATTAGAGGAGTTACAGCACGCTGGAGGAGATGCGATCTATGTGAGCTGCGATGTCGAACGTCCGGCTGCAATGAAGCGTGTCGTACAGATTGCGCGTCAGCGTTGGGGTGGTTTGAACGGAGTTCTGCACAGCGCTGGAATCATTGAAGACAGTTTTCTGATCAACAAGGATCCGGATTCATTTCATCGCGCGCTGGGTCCCAAGGTGCGGGGTACACAAATCCTGGACGAAGTGACCTCCCAGGAAAACCTGGATTTATTCATCCTGTTTGCTTCCCTGTCCGGAGTTCATGGAAATGCAGGGCAGGCGGACTATTCCATGGCGAACCGGTTCCAGATGGAATGGGCGCAACAGCGCAAAGGACCTGGGAAATCGATCGCGTTGGCTTGGCCGTTCTGGGCTGAAGGCGGAATGCAGATTCCCGAAGCCAACCGGGCCATGATGGAGAAAGCGACAGGGATGCAACCGTTGTCCACTGAGGCGGGGATGCAGGCTTTGGAGACAGCGATTCGCTCTAATGCAAGAGTGGTATCTGTTCTTTATGGAAAGGATACCCGCAAGATGGCGGACTGGTTGGGAATGGAAAAAGCGGCTAAAATAACAGCCATTTCACAAACTTTATTCGTCAGCGACACTAGAGAAAAAACCTCAGAAACCTCGGATGATTTGATTTCAAAAGAGGTTAAGGTGGAAACCATTGAGCAGTTGGAAGCGCCCCCAGCCGACCTGAGATCCAATTACGTAAAGCGTTTTCTTCGTGACTGGTTAACCGATCGGATTGCCGCGATACTGAAAGTCAAGAAGGAGGACATTGATCCTGATGCAGAGATTGGGGACTATGGATTTGATTCCATCACACTCTCTGAACTGGCTCGGCAAATCAACGACGTGTTCGACATCGCCATGACACCGGCCGATGTTTTTGAATTCAACTCTGCCAATGGTTTTGTGGAGTACCTGATCGAACGCTACCCGTCTGCTGTTCAAAGTTTTCTGCCAGATCAACCGGCAGCAGAATCAAAGACTCGGAACCAGAAGCGTTCAGAAACTCCTGAATCATCCACTGCAACTCAGTTCGCGGCGCCAGTGGAAGTGGAGCAAAAAACGATCCTGCAGCAGACATCCGAAAATTACAAAACGATTTCGTCTCCAACAGACTCCGAACCCATTGCTATCGTCGGGATGGCTGGGGTGTTCCCTGGCGCTGAGAATATCGAAGCCTTCATCGATTTGTTGGAGTCAGGGCAATGCGCTGTCGGACCATTCACCGTTGATCCAATTACCGGTAATGGCAAGGAGCGCAGCGCTTTGCAAGGTCGTCGAGGTGGGTTTATCCAGGACGTTGCTGCATTTGACGCGGCATTCTTTCAATTGTCGCCGAAAGAAGCGGCGTATATGGATCCGCAACATCGTGTCTTTCTCGAAACTGCCTGGGCTGCTTTGGAACATGCCGGAATCGCTCCGAACTCACTGGCCGGAACTTCGACAGGTGTATTTGTAGGAGTGGGGACCAGTGATTACACCGAAGTTTTATCACACTGCGAAGACGCCACCGCTGCACAGGCATCGACAGGAAATGCACACAGCGTTTTGGCTAACCGGCTTTCTTTCCTGCTCGACCTGAGAGGTCCCAGCGAACCCGTGGACACCGCCTGTTCCAGTTCACTCGTTGCCTTGCATCGTGCGATTCAGTCCATGCGATCCGGTGACTGTGACCTGGCGCTGGTCGGGGGAGTCAACCTGATGCTGACTCCGACCGCGTTTGAAAGCTTTGACCGCGCAGGCATGCTTGCGCCGGACGGGCTTTGCAAACCGTTTGATCATCGAGCCAATGGCTATGTGCGTGGGGAAGGTTGCGGCGTGGTGGCTTTGAAACCTTTATCCGTCGCGCTTCAGGATGGATCAACGATCTACGCAACCGTCCGAGGAACCGCCGTCAATCACGGAGGCCACGCCAAATCCCTGACCGCTCCCAATCCACAAGCGCAGGCCGCTTTAATTGAAACCGCTTTGAATCGCGCTGGAGTCTCCATGAGATCCATCGGTTATCTGGAGGCGCATGGAACCGGAACAGCGCTGGGGGATCCCATCGAAATCAACGCGATCAAACGAGTTATTGAAAAAGAAAAAGTATCTGATCACCAGTCATCGGTCACGCGCTCGGAGCCATTGCGCATTGGATCGGTCAAGTCCAATATTGGGCATCTCGAAACGGCTGCCGGAATTGCCGGGTTGATCAAAGCCGCATTATCTCTTCATCATCGAAAAATCTTTCCGTCACTCCATGTTGACGCCATCAATCCACTGATTGATCTCAAGGACGGAGTCATGGAAATCGCAACTCAACTTGAGTCTTGGAATGAAGGTCATGATTCCGATGGAAACCCTGATTTACTCCGCGCCGGAGTCAGTTCGTTTGGCTTTGGTGGGGTGAATGCGCATGCCATTTTGGAATCCAGTCCGGTTGCTGATTCAAAATCTCAGCGCGAAACAGAAAGGGAGTCCCAGCCTCAACTATTGATTCTGTCAGCGAGAACACCGGACCGACTTCGCGTCATGGCATCCCGTCTTGAACGAGCGCTTCGGAAAGGAAGCTGGAGTATTGCCGACGTGGCTTTCACTTTGCAGGTCGGCAGGAACGGACTCGGATGTCGCTGGTACAGTGTTGTGTCGTCAGTGGAAGAAGCTTGTATTGAGTTGCAGAGATTGTCGGATACGAAGGATGTGGATTCTAATGGATCTGGAGGTTCTAAGATCCATGAGATTTCATCAGCTCAACAAGCAACGCTCCGTCCGGTGATTGA
>JAUIHU010000288.1 GCA_030432175.1 Verrucomicrobiia bacterium
CCTGCGTTGTTTGGTCAATGGACGACAGTGATGATAGATGCTGCTGGGATTCAGCCTGGCCAACAAATTTTGGACGTTGGTTGTGGCACGGGTGTGCTTGCCAGAGAAGTTGTGCAGCATGTTGGCGCTAATCTGGTGGGATTGATCAGCTTTGCCGTTCGGCCGTCCCTCAAAGTACTTATAGCCATAAGTATAGCTCAACTGCAATGAGGTCTGGTCCAATGGAACGTTAATTCCAAAGGACGGACTAATGGAGTAACCAAAACTGCCGTCTTTGTAAGCAGACGGCGCAGTTGCGTAGTTACTGTCGTAGAATCCACGAACTGAAGCTGATACAGTCCAGATCTTGGAGTCAAGTGTCGTAGAGCTGGTGGGCTGTTGCCCAAAGGTGTGAACCGCTCCAAGGGCCATTAGCCCGACAAGTGCGATGGTTTTATTCATAATACAAGCGTTTCCTGAGTCCTTAAGAGTATAGCCTGTTAGGAAGTTGCGCATTTCGATTCAATTGCTGATACTTTCTATGTTTCCAGCCCTAAGGTTGTCAACATTTTAAACTTCTCAGCCGAGCAATTTTTCAAACGATTCCCCGACGAATCCCGTCTGGATCACGCTGATGGTTGCTGTAAGCTGCCAATAAATTTCTATTCACTGTCGGATGATCTCTCCAAAAGGTCACCATCTCTTCCTATCCGTGAGGAAGAGATTGCCTTCTATTAAAAACCCTTGTGGAGCAAATTTCAAAGGAAATCCTTGCGGAATTTCTGCCGCCCCCATGACTTCGAGAACAAAGTTGCCCCAAGCCCGGTTATCTCCAACCAACAATTCGGAATACAGTCGATTATCCAATGTAAGTGGTGTTAGATACAAGCCTTGAATGGTTTTTGTGAAATCATTGACTTCATAAAATTCTTCAAACCCTCCGGATGGCAGCCAAAGACAATAACGATTTCCATACCAGGCAACCGCCCACGGCATGTCGCTGGCCATGAATTCATCAGGCTCCATCCATTCCCCTACCTGCTGTATTTGTGGGGGATAATAGGGCGGATACGATATCCCCTTGGCTTTCGGCGGCAATATCATGACCCAAAAAGGCAGACTGCCCAATGCGGCAACGACAATCGTCGTCAAGATACGTAATTCTGAGATCGGAAAATCTATCTGACTGATAAACATCCACACGATGACAGCGCCAAACATAAGCGCCAAAGGCCCCATGACACTAATCAGATTTTCATTGTTAACCAGAGGCGAAACCTCACTGATTTGTGTGGTAATCAACGCCTGCATCGGAATCAAGGTCAGCAAGGCCATTAAAAAGATCCACCGAACCCGCGACCGAGATCGGTTCTGGAAGGGTATCAGCATCGCCGCAACAAAAAGGGAAGCGATCCAGTGCCCCCCGATGTGAGGGAAATTGTCTTTAAATACAGTGGAAAGATTCACCATGATTTTTCTCACGGACCCCAGGATCAGCTCGTAAAGCTTTCCTGATTCTTCTACTTGATTCTCGCTGATCTGTAATTCCTGCCCAAAAGGATGCAGCGACCTTTCGAGGGTAAAGTCCTTGTAAATCTGTGTGTCTGCCAGAGTCGAATAGCCGGCCAAACCGAAGAAATGTCCACTCAGCGAATAATTTCTGACCAGCCAGGGAGCCAGGGCCAACCAGGGTATAATCAACCAGACCACCATGGCTTTCCACCTCCAGCGTGACAGAAACAATGCAGCGCCCGCGATCAACGGAATTTGGAGTACCAGCAGGGAGTATTGAGTATAACCCAACAAAGCCAGGATTATTCCAACGCCAAATATGGGCGCCCAGGGGCTCAACTTTTTGCCGTTTACCTCGCCCTCAGAAAAACCCTCTTCAACCTCCCCATCGTCTTCTTGACCATCAACCTGCCTTTGAACCCGGATCTCAACCGCCAGCCAGCTCCGTATCAGCGCCAACATCAGAAGCACACTCAATGTTATTCCAAGTCCTTCTGAAGCGATGCGC
This sequence comes from Verrucomicrobiia bacterium, assembly GCA_030432175.1. GTDB lineage: Bacteria > Verrucomicrobiota > Verrucomicrobiia > Limisphaerales > JAUIHU01 > JAUIHU01. The sequence goes on from JAUIHU010000288.1 coordinate 2,000, forward strand.
CAATAGTATTCGGTGGTTAATAAGGCAAATGAATACTATTGGCGCATCGCAGGCGACGGGCTCATCAAATAGTTGCTTTGCCAATGAAAAAAGCAGGAGCAAACACAGTAGAAAAATCAAACTGTTCAGCGCAGCAATCCACGTTTCAGGCTGATACAACCTAAAATTTTCAACATCATCAATCTGATAATCCACCGGCGCTATTTTTAACCACAACCCAAGTAGAAACGGATAAAGCGGGGCTTGAGAAAGTTCGGGATGTGATTGCAGGTCCAACTCCTTTTCCGGAGCATGCTTTTTCAGAACATCCAGACTCAGCGGCCGAATCACTCCCGTAGTCAATCCCTGCCCTTCAGAAATTCGCCGAGCAACCTGGGCAGTGTCCATCGACTCCGGGTTACTAAAGCTGTTCGTCTCACGCAGGTTAAACCAAAACCCCAGAGCAAGAGCCCCCAGAAGGATCAGTCCCTTCTGCAGAATTTTCTTCCCTTCCCCTTCCTCCAGCTTGTGAATCCATTCTTGGACTAATGCCATATTTCAAATTTGCGCTGATCCCCATAATTGTAGGGAATAGTTGATGCTTCTTCTGTAATACTATCTGTTGATTTCTGGTAGAATGTCGATCGCGAATTCTGTAATTCAACCTTCTTTACTGTTTAAATCCAATCAATCTGAATCCTCCTCGCCGCCGGATTGATACTGCCTTAACTTGCGATGCAATGTGCGACGGCTGATCCCGAGCTTCTTGGCAGCCAGGGTGCGATTCCCTCCTACCTGCTCTAATGCTTTGAATATCAAATTCTTTTCCGCATCATGCAAATTCAATCCCGTCGCTCTTTGCGTTCCTGCAAATCCTGGATCGCGTGTCTCTGTTGTGGCTTCCACCATACTTTTCTTTTCAAATGACTGTAGTCCCGTGTCATCCGCAGCGCCTCGCCGAATTTCGAGTGGAAGATCCCGGAGTGAAACTTTTGCGCCTTTACTTAAAACTACCGCATGCTCAATGGCAGACCTGAGTTCCCTGACATTCCCAGGCCACCCATGCTGCAACAAGGCTTCCATGGCGTCCGAGGTAAATTCCCGGATACTTTTCCTGTTTTCTTTAGAGAATTCTTTCAGAAATCGATGCGCCAGCAGGGGAATATCTCCCGATCTGGACCTCAATGGCGGCATCGTAATCTGAACCACACGCAGACGATAATACAAATCTTCCCGAAATTTCCCTTCTTCAACCAGCTTCAAAAGATTGCGATTCGTTGCAGCAATAAGTCTGACATCCACGGAAATAGTTTTATTGGAACCCATCCTTTCAAATGTGCGCTCACCCAGGAATCGCAAGAGCTTCACTTGAGTCGTCAGGTCGATTTCTCCGATTTCGTCCAGGAAAAGGGTCCCGCCATTAGCCAACTCAAATCGCCCCACTCTTCGCTCATGCGCTCCCGTAAAAGCTCCTTTCTCGTGCCCAAAAAGTTCGCTTTCGAGAATATTCGCCGCCAGTCCCGCACAATGAACTGTAACCAAAGGCCGTTTGGCTCTCGGACTCAACTGGTGAGCCGCCTTGGCAATCATTTCCTTTCCGGTGCCGTTCTCCCCGAGAATCAAAATCGTAGCGCGGCTGGGCGCCACTTGTTTAACCATATCAAAGATTTCCACCATTTCACGCGACTGCCCGACAACATGTTCCAGCCCACTATGAGTATCGAGTCGCTCCTTCAAATCACGATTCTCGCTCTCCAGTCGTTGCTGCTTCAACGCCCGATCAATACGGTTCCTCAACAGATCAATCTGAAGTCTTCCTTTGGATATGTAATCATCCGCTCCTTCACGGATCGCCTGCGCCGCCACTTCTTCGGATCCATAAGCGGTCATCAATAAGCAAATCGGCGCTCTTGGAAGTGATTTTGCCCGTTTAATCAAATGAATTCCATCTTCTCCAGGCAACCTCAAATCCGTCAGCAATATATCGAATGATTCACTCTCCAACAACTGAATCGCAGCGCTGGCGTCCTCAGTAATGAAAATTTCATATCGGTCCTCCAACGCCGCCCGCAAACCTTCACGAGTGTTCTTCTCGTCATCAACAATTAATAATGTCGGTCGGTCATTTTGCATGGCTCATGAAATCTCAACCCTGTCCAATCCTGATCCTTTTTTCGTCTCCTTTTTCAACCGATTAAAAAAAACAGCTTTAGAGTGAGACGTTTCGTCTTATTGCGAAAATTACACTTATTCTAAAGACCGAGTCAAAATGTCATTGTTCAAAATAATTATATAGAGCCCGAACCTTGACCCAGCAAACGCGCCTGAGGTTCGCGCAATGGAAGGTAGACCCGAAATGTGGACCCCTTACCTTCAGAGCTTTCCACGTGGATCCGTCCACGATGAGCGCTGACAATTCGATGCACAATCATCAATCCCAATCCAGTGCCGGAAGATTTGGTGGTTTCTAATGGCTCAAAAATGGATCGAATTTTATTCGGAGCAATACCTGATCCAGTGTCAGTAACGCTGAACCAGATTTCATCCTCATTCACGCCTGTCACGAGTGTCAACATGCCCCCCGTTGTCATGGATTGAAGAGCGTTCTTGATCAGGTTAATCAACAGTCTCCTGATTTGTTCAGGGTCCATCGGAGCTTTCGGCAAGCCCGGCAAGAACCTTCTTCGGACCAGCAAATCCCGGTTTTGAATCTCAGGTTGCAGCAATGTCAAAGTATCAACAATGATGTCATTCAACGAACACGGCTCCATCTTTAACGGAGTCGGTCGAACCGCCTGCAGAAACTGGGTAACGATGTAATCAAGCCTTAGTATTTCATCTTTGGCGACGTCGACATAGTTCTGAAGTTTCTCAGCGGATTCTAATGCCTGATTGACGGTTTCCTGTGTTACTTGAGATGTGTGCGGATCTGCCTCAGTTTTTTTTCTCGGACGTCCACGTCGGCGCTTGATGGGTTCAGGCGCAGGCGTAATGGGTTGACCTAATTGTTTGACGTCTTCCTTCAAACGATTCAGATCCCGATCCAACAATTGCAAATGAATATGCAACGCGTTCAGCGGATTTCCTATCTCATGGGCAACGCTGGCAGCCAATAATGTCAGAGCCTGGTTCCGTTCGGTCTCAATTGCCTTTTCCGTTTCATCCCGAACTTCCGTGGCGTCATTTAAAATCAAAGCAGCCCCGTCCATTCCATGTTCACCTCCTTTTAATGGAGCAGCGAACAGTCGAATAAAACGCTTACTCGGGTACTCGATTTCAAACTCATATCGCAGTGTCTTTTCTCCTTCGGCCAAATCAAAATCCCGAATTCGCGCCCAGTCAATTCCCGGCAGATACCGGTGCGCCTTTTCACCGAGCGCTTCATTGTCAGGCAAGCCCAGGATCCGGGTCGCCGCATTGTTGTAGTACTGAAGCGCTCCCGCCTTATCGATCACCAGGATCCCATCCTCAATCGTATTGAACAGGGTTTCGAGAAATCCTCGCTCACGAGCCAGCCGCTGCAAAGCCACCTGCAACCCGGCTTCGTCCAGGTGATCAATTCGCCCAAGAATCTTGTCCAGGAAACTGGATCTGGAAACGGTCTTCGACATAATCAACTACAATTGAGGGATTCAATCAGCGTTTAAAGCCATCCGCGTTTTTTGAAATACCAGTAAATGAGCCAGGTCGCCAGCACACATCCTCCCAAAGCAATGGGATAACTATATTTAAGTCCGGTTTCTGGCATAAACGAAAAATTCATTCCGTACCAGCTGCTGACGAGTGTGATAGGAGTTGTGACCATCGTAATCATTGTCAGCAACTTCACCACTTCCCCGGTCTGGTTAGAGGAAACACTCAAGTAAACCTGCAACAATCCAGTCAATGAGTCAGAGCAGTTCTTGGCCATTTCAGAGGTGTGATTCAACTCATCATAAACATCCCGGTAATAAGGAACGAGCTTTGTTCGAATCAACTTGAACTCCCCACGCGCGAATCGAAGTAATAAATCTCTTTGAGGCAGGATGGTTGTCTGAAAATCACGCACCCCTTTTTTAATCTGCATGATGCGGTTTAGTGTCTCCTGGGTGGGTTGGTCCAATACTTGTTCCTCAAGTTCAGAAATCTCCCGCATGATCTCATCCAACGCAGGTTTATAACTGTCACAAACAGCATCCAGGATTTGATAAGC
>JAUIHU010000289.1 GCA_030432175.1 Verrucomicrobiia bacterium
ATATTCTACCATTGAACCACACCCGCGTTTTTTAGTTGCGACAGTCTTGTATTGGGTTGGAAGATTTTTAGCAATATAAATCACACTCTCGCTATCCGGCAGGGGGCGATTAAAGGAGGATGGCTTATTTCTTCAAAAGTCGGCTCCACTCACCGAGCTGGGGCTCAGCGGTCCCTGGACTCATTCCTCTTTTAATTGCATCCTGTCCTTTTTCAGCTCCATTTCATTTCAACAACTTTTTCGTGCCATTCGTGCTTTTCGTGGTTAACCCCACAAAAACAATTCCGTGCCTTCAGTGTATTCCGTGGTTCATTCTTTAAACTCCATGACGATGTTGTTGGTTTCGTTAGCAGCTCGCATTTCTACGTGGGCGTCCATGAAAACGATATTAGCTTTTCCATCCATCACATTCAGACGGCCGCCGTGTTTGAATCCGACGTCATTGGTGTTCAAAAAGATAATAGCCGGGTGGTTCAGGTTATGGGAGAGATCGGATGATAGAAATGTGGCAGATGGGAGTCTCGCGGCGCTGAGTTTGGCGGTTTTCATGGATGGCAACCCGCCTCCCTGGACTCCGCTGCTGGTAAAGTTTACGGAGTTGTATTGGTTCATGCCGTAGCTGATTTTCCAAGGATTTCCTGGTGTGCGTCCTGGACGGTAATCGCTGTATTGTCGCCAGTGATTTTCGTGGATCCGAATCGGGCACACGATGACTCCATTCGTAAAGCTTTGCCCTTCGGCGCTGGCGTTGAAAGCAGTGTCCTTGAAGTACTTCGAGAGTAGCGCCAGGAAGTTGTTAGCATTCGCGTTGTGGCTTCCTCCCCAGGCATAAGGGAGTTCGTCGTTGTTGTCAGCAGCGTAAAGAAATGTAGCTGTCCCGATCTGCTTGGAGTTGCTCTGACATTTAGCTGTCATGGCTCGATCCTTGGCTTTGGCCAGAGCTGGCAAAAGCATGCCGGCCAGAATGGCGATGATGGCGATCACTACCAGCAGTTCAATCAATGTGAATGCAAATTTTTGTGAAGAGGATTGTGTTTTCGACAGGAAAGATTTCATCTTGAATTTACGCCTGAATGACAAAGGGATTACTTGATCTGGATTCTGTTTACCTGAGCTTTTTCTTTGTTGCTGTGTTCAAAAATAGACGGAAAATCCCCGCCCTGGGGTTACGTTTTCCAGAGTGGGGATGGTGTTGATTTTACTCAGCAATCAGGCGGTAGAACGCTGCTTCGGAAAGTCCGGTGATACGGATGATCCAATTTCCACCTTCCTCAACAGCTGCTTCTGAAACATTGCTCCATACAGCCGGGCTAATGACCGGAGAGGATTGAAGTGTCAGTGAAGAACCGTTGACCGGCCAGGAGATTTCCACATCTGCTCCATTCAAACTGATTGTGAGTTCTACTGGAGGAGGCGCATCGTCAGGCACAATTCGGACGTTGTCGATGACAATGGTCTGATCGCCTTCAGCTACCTGTGAGAATCCAATTTCAATGGTATCGGATGATGCCGTGAAATAATGAGCGCCTTTGTAATATGGGTTCACGCCTCCCACTGGCTGCACATCACTTGAAAAAACAACAGAGCCATCCAGCAGGGTTTCCAATCTCGGTGAGTTTCCGGAACGTGCGTTATAATCGTAATCCAATCGGTATTGGGTTCCAACCGCCAGTCCGGAAACCACCTGACTGAGGGTTCCAATGCCTTGAATGAAGGCAACTCGATCCTGATCACTGGCTACGCCGTTGTCTGCAAATGGACCAGGCCCGGCTGCATTGACTCCATAATTACCAGTTTCAGCATACGACCAGCCGGAGATTGCGTTCGGAGAAATGTATCCAGGAAATGGCGGGGTTCCGGTTCCTTCGAAGCTGGGGTTTGCGATGACGATGTCGGCAGCGGTCCTCTCCACCAGACTGAATGCGTCCAGCAATAATGTAGAATCGCCAGTAGCCACACTTTCGATCCGCAGGGTTCCAGATTCAGAAGACGGATTCAAAATGATGCGTGCTGTGTGATAACCAGCATCAGCTGCAGGTTGGACATCTCCTTCATAAAGGATTTCTTCTTCATCCCAATACACAATCATTTCCTGCAATTTATCACCACAACAGTTGCGCGTGTTATATCGGAACTCCAACCAGTATGTCGCTCCCGCATTCAATCCTTCAATGGTTTGGGAAATGGATTGAGTTCCTTGCACCAGGGCGATCTTTTCACGGTCAGGGATGCCGGCATTGTCATGGAACGGACCAGTGGAGTCGTTGATTCCGGTTCCACCTGTTCCAGTCCAACCGGAAATCGCTCGGTAACCTGGGAAATCAACTAACGGGTCAATTTCAAAACTAGGGTTAGTAATCAGCGATCCTCGCACCTGAACGGTGACCGGACTGGCCTCGCAGATTCCTCGGTCATTTTCCAAACTGATGATCGCTGTGCCGGCGACTCCCGTAATTACATTAATTGTTTGACGTCCCGAACTTCCTTGAGGGAAGACAACTTCCAGAACCCCATCCATTGCGCCTTCCAGAGTGGCAACCGCAGGATTATCGCTGGTCAGAGTCACTGTTGCGCCTTCGGATTCCAGAGCGGCCGCAGGAACTTTTACCGTGATTTGCGGAGCGGGCTGATTGACTCGGGTTTCGATATTGGAAGGGCTGGCGGAGACACAGGATTCTGCGGTCACTCCGAGGTTGTCGAATGTGTGCATCAGGAAATCCCCAATGGCCTGCAGAGTAATGTAATTCCCGTTGAATCCATCTTGTTTTACGTAAGTAAATCCATCACCTTCATCAGTAATTACGACAGGTGTCTCATCAATGGACATGGAAATCTGCGCCGGCGAATCTCCGAGGAATCCTGTGGACTGAACATCGATCCGGACATGGAATGGAACACCAATCGGAGCTACTGGCTCCGGACTTCCGTAGATGGCTGCATTCTCATTGAAGACCTGAATATTTCCGTTGTTACGGAACAAAACACCAAAGCCGTCTGAAGCATTCATGAACGGCCCCTGAGTGGTTGCGCCGAGGACGATTCCAGCCCAGTTGTCATTGTCACCAAAGGGATTGTTGGATCCGGGATGAATGTCGAACTCCACTGAGAAATTTCCTCCGTCCACGAAATCATAATTGGGCGAAACCCAAACATAACCAAATGACTCCAACAGCAGCGCATCGTTTTCAAGGCGGGTCAGATCATCGTCAAGTCCTCCGATCATTGTGGATTCGGCTTCCCCATAAGTAATCGGCGCGGCAGATCCGGACTGTCTGCTGAGATCGTCCAGGAAACTGATGTCGAAGTTGAATCCACCAAACGGATCAAAGAACACCAGTTCCTCCACTCCAACTCCTCCAGCTACCGCTACTGTCGCTGAATTGGCGACACAGACATTGCTGTCATTGCCAACTATGAGGTCCACACTCCCAGCGCTGAACGCATCCACTGTCACGGTTTGCGAAGTCGCTCCACCTTGTTCAAATACAAGAGTAACAGCTCCGTTTTCATCAGCTCCGACCGGGAATGCGATTAATGGATCCATAGCTGTGACTGTCACATTGACTGTCATGGTCTCGACCAGATCAGAGGGTAGAGTTACAGTCAGCTCAGTGGTTTCTCCAATAACCATATTTGCAAGTTCCGGCTGGATGGTGATGCAATCAAATGCAGGTGTGAATGTCATGTTTTCTCCGTAAGCAACACCGTTGGCATTCTCGGCAACAGCTCGAAAATGATAAGTGGTTCCGACTGTCAAACCTTCCAATGCTGCGCTGAAATCGATGGATTCAAATCCGCTTCCAATCGACTGCTGAGGTGTTTGTGATCCGTAAACAGGAGAGGTTCCATACTCAAACCAGACAGTAGTTTCCGAATCGTATGGGGTAGCGCTTCCGTGAATAGTCGCAGTGGTTGCTGTGATGTCTGTCGCTGCCCTTGTGAAAACCCAGGGAGTTGGATTCGGCAGTCGAACCAGAGAAACATTGTCAACGAGCGCAGTCACGTCACCTGAACCACCCACCACATCAAATTCAACCGTGACCTGAGAACTGTCCGGAACGATTCTGAAAACTCTTTTTTCAAAGTTACCGTCTTGATCCAGTGTCCTGCCTTCCGCCAGAGGAACTCCATTGGAACCGGGTTGCAGTATCGGAGCCGAGCCGAAGTTCTGACGTCCGGATTCGAAGTAGGTCAACTCATAAACTTCACCGGGATTCACACCATTTATCACCTGGTAAACAAAAGATCCTACCCCCTGAAGAAAAGCGCCACGTCGCCCATCTGGAATAACGGAACCGCCAATAAAGAACGGACCATTATCGTCTGGAAAGGTGCCATCATTATCAATCCCGGCGCCACCGCCACCAAAGTACCAGTCACCGAAGAAAGTTTCCGGATCTCCTCCACGGGTAATGTAATTCACATCCAGGCCATCGAAGTTTTCCGGTACGATTCCACCTTCTTCGAAACTTGGGTTAAACACCAGATTCGGTTCACTGGGTTCGGGTGTCAGGCCGTACTTGTTCATCAGGAACAACTCCACACCATCCACTTCAAAAGAGTCCAACGCCCGGTCGTAAATAACCAGCTCAGCAACTGCTCCATTCAATCCACCGGTTCGAGGTTTGTTGTCCCCGATTCGCCAGGCGCCGTTGACCGGAGTGATTTCGGACAGGGGAGTTTTTGATCCGACATCGGAGCCTAATTCACGCAAAAGCAAACGACCTTCCAGATCATTCTGTATTAAGCTGACCACGTTCCATTCGCCAGCCGTGTAGTTTTCTGAACTCTGTAAGGCTGTGCCACTAGCAAAACTGTAAACTCTTAATTGGCTCGCCGCGTTGTTCTGGGTATACAATGCAGTCCTTCCTACACCCTCGGCATCGTCATCCAACTGTTGCAAAACAGTGTCGCGATCGCCGGCAGAATCGGATCTAAATACCGCAAACACGGTAAATGGAGTTCCGGAACCGCTCAACGTGGTTGAAATATCCAGGGAATCTCCAGAACCTTCAACATTGCCTTCGTCTTCAAACAAAATCGCAGGTAATCCACCTGGACCGCTAGCCATGAATATGGGTTCATTACCAGCCTGAGCTACGGCGTCATTACCAAGACCAGATCCATCCGTCCAAACACTTATTGGAGATCCATCGGAAACTCCTGTGATGGAACCGGCATCCAGCCAGACGTTCAGACCAGTGAGTGTTTCAGGCGATGTTTGCCCGAAAGAAGTGAGCACGCTGAAAACAAAGCCAAATCCTGTCAGGAATTGACGGTTCAACGCTTTGAAACGGAAACCGGGTCCTTTCATAAGTTGTATTACTTCAATTGATTGGGAATACTTCTATCATCAAGGAAAGGCGGAATTAAATCCAGAAAAATCTTTTGAATTGCAACAAATTGAATCCAAAACGAGGGAATCTGCGAAGAAATTTCTACCAACGTATTTTGGTTACTGAAATCAGCTTTTCAAATATATTATGGAATCATCTCCCAAGAAACTAGCAACAATCGCCCTGGCTATCTCTATGGTGTCAGTTATTGGATCCGCCTCCTACCAACCTGGAGATTCTTCAGAAAAGCTCAATTCTGATATTACGATTCAGCCGCGAGAAACAAAATGTTTATCGCAGCCATTTAACTGCGATTTGTCTCCAAGGGATGAAAAACCAATGGATTTCACACAAAGCTCTTTCAAATTTGGGGCCATCAGGGAATTGGATGTATGAGGACCAATTGAGAGATTCTTTTTGGATCGTTTGAATCGCACCCCATCCATAGGCAGTTTCGATTTTGGACTCGATTTATTCAATACAGTCAGTTAGTTTATCCAGCTCAAGCAACTGGGTTAATCAAAACGATCATCCTGACTTACAGAAAAGATTCATGCCGTCCGCTCAGCCAGACGAATCCCCTTTATTAATTCCAAGAATTGCAGCTGGAGATGCAAGCGCGATGCGTGATTGTATTCAAAAATACTCGGGGCTCGTCTGGAGCATCACCCATCGTTTCACAAGAAATGCAACTGAAGCTGAGGATTTGTCTCAGGAGATTTTTACTGAAATTTGGAAAACAGCTTCGCGATTTGATGTAACAAAAGGAAAAGAGTCTCAATTTATTGCCCTTATCTCAAGACG
>JAUIHU010000290.1 GCA_030432175.1 Verrucomicrobiia bacterium
CAAACCGATGTATTGGCTGGAACAAAATCAACTGGCCTGGCATGACACCCCGCACTCCTGGCCAGATCATCCTGTTCAACTGGACCCGGATTGCGCAACGGTTTGGGAATGGAATAGTGTGGGCGATGAATGGGGGATTGGAACATCAGTCCCGGTGTCAGTCGGTTCCAACAATGATAGCCTGGCCAGTTTTAATTTCGATGTGATGGATCCCGAGGTGTACCTGAATTCGGTTACTTTTATTGGACCAAACAACTCTGTCTATCCTGATGAATTGATCTTCCACGTGACCAATCAGACCAATGAGTCGATTCAACTGCTGAGTTGCCGGCTATGGCTTCCTGCTAATTCAAATGATTGGCGTAAGTTTTCTCCCGGTCCGTGGCTTTGTCTTGAGAATACTTTTCCAGGTTCCGGATTGATTTCAGCAGATGGTCAGGGTGGCGCGCGCGTTATCCTCAAATCCTTACCGCTAAAGTACGCAATAATAGAAGTGAGCTATCAACAAGGATTACTCAAGCCTCAATCATTGATGACTCGGATTCGTATAAAAAAAGAAACTTTCGACATTGGAGGGGGATGGCTGGTGAGTTCATTGAATGATGGTCACACTTTGCAAAAAGAGCCTTACCTGAAAACACTGAAGCTGATGTATATCAATTCAGGGATGCACCAGGAGGTTGGAGGCTATACTGACATTCCGGAGTTGTTCGAAAAGTATCCTTTAAAGTACATGAACCGCATGCAGCCGATTGAAAAGTATGATCGGGATGAGAAGCTTTCAAGGATCCATGCTGTGGAGTTTTTAGGTGAACCCCAATACGGCGGAGGTACACCTGTGCCGCCAATGGAAGTCTGGAAGGCTTTCGCTCCTTACCAATCCAGCCGACTTCCAACTTCCGTCACACATAGCGAAGAGCGAATATGGAGGTACTATGCTGGACTCTCTGATTATCCGCACTATGACGCCTACCGTGTCTGCGCGCCTTCTCCTGACGCCTGGACGCGATACGATCGATGGGATGGACAGAGGATCCGATGGGGAGCGCCCTTGGAAACTATCGGAGATATGACGCGTTCTTTACGTAACTTGAACCGACCCATGCCAATTGCCTACTGGTCGCAGGGCGCTCATGATGGATGGGGACGCTATGGAGGACGGAACCGAACTTCCCCCACTCCAGATGAACTCAGGCTGCAGGCTTACCACGGACTCTCCAGCCGAATCACTTCCCTCTACTGGTTCAATCTCAGCTTGAAGTCGATTCTGAAGTTTCCGGATCTGATCCAACCCATTCGGGAAATCGGACGCGAGATCCGAATGATGGAAAACTGGCTGCTGACTGGATCCGCATATCATTTCAAAAGAACCTTCAAACCTGATGGAAGTCTGGATTGGGATCTCGCCACTATCAGCGGACCGGAAGGCGGTTTGCTTTTTGCTTTGGACCTCGATTATCGAGCGGACCCGGATCTCAAGCAGTTCATTTTCAATGATCCTCGCCAGGCCATATGGACCTTTCCTGTTCCATCTTATTTACGTTCCGCATCTGATGTATTTCGATTGGATGCGTCGGGAATATATTCGGTGGAATGGGATTTGACGGAGAATGGAATACAGATTCAGGACTCTGTCAGTCAGGTAGCAATTTATCTGGTAGCTTTGAATAACGACACACGCAATCAATTGGAAGACCATCGTCTCGAACTCATTCGTAACGAGAACAGTCTGGATTGGGATCCATCCCACTACTCATCTCATTTGGAAGCGTTGCGCAGTTTACTGGACTGAACGATTCCAAATGTGTTTATCCTTTGGAGCCATTTCAACCAAAGCTTTGCATGCATTATTTTTTTCTAACCTTAGCCATCCTTTTTGAAGTTTTAGGAACGACAGCTTTAAGATTCTCAGATGGTTTTACGAAAGTATGGCCGTCAGTCCTGGTTATCGTGGGTTACGGCGCCTCCTTTTATTTTCTTTCTTTCACTCTGCGTGACATCCCGGTCGGGATAGCCTACGCAATTTGGTCCGGAGTAGGAATGTCATTGATTACTTTGATTGGTTGGTTTTATTTGAAGCAGAAACTGGACATGCCGGCATTGGTTGGAATTGCGCTGATCATGTTGGGCGTGCTGGTCATTACACTAAAATCCAATTCGCAAGCGCATTAAAAGAATTGTTGGCACAATTGAAGACAGATACTGAAATCATCTGCATGTTTGAAGCTTTACCAGCCAAGCTGAGAGCGATAGTAATCTCACCCGCGACCTCAACCAAAACGCCAGTGTTTTTATGGACCCTTTAACCTGGCTAGGCATCCTTATCTGCATCAGTCAGTCCGCGACATTCTCCGGACTCAACCTTGCCCTGTTTGGGATCAGTAGGCTCCGACTCGAAGTTGAAGTGTCCAACGGAAACACAGCCGCTAAAAAACTCCAAAACATGCGGCGGGATTCCAATTTTCTACTCACAACAATCTTGTGGGGAAATGTCGCGACCAACTGCTTGTTAACACTGCTCTCTGATTCTGTGATGGCAGGTGTGACTGCGTTTTTGTTTTCGACATTCGCCATTACACTTTTCGGAGAAATCTGCCCACAGGCTTACTTCTCCAGACACGCGTTAAGAATGGCCACCGCGTTGGCTCCATTATTGAGATTTTACCAAATCCTGTTTTACCCAATTGCCAAGCCATCTGCCATGGTTCTGGATTATTGGTTGGGAAAAGAACCCATCCAGTATTACCCGGAACGTGACCTGCGAGCGCTGCTACGGCAGCATGTCTCAGCAGATGAAACAGAGATTGACCGAATCGAAGGTCTGGGAGCGATTAACTTTCTATCATTGGACGACATAAGAATTTCCGAAGAGGGTGAGGAAATCGATCCACGCAGCGTGATTTCATTGCCGGTAGAAGATGGACGGGTAATTTTTCCAGACATCTCCAGCTCACCACAAGATCCATTCATCCTGCGAATCCAACAATCAGGAAAAAAATGGGTGATTCTGACAGATCTGGAAGGACAACCAAAGCTGGCTTTGGATTCGGATGGGTTTATTCGAGGAGCCTTGTTTAAAACAACAGGATTCAATCCTAATTATTACTGTCATCGACCTATTATAGTGCGAGATCAAAGCAAGAAATTCGGATCAATCCTACCTCAACTGAGAGTGCATGCACAGCATGGTGAAGACGACGTCATCGATCATGATATCGTGCTGCTTTGGGGAGAACACCGGAGAGTGGTGACTGGAAGTGATATTCTGGGCAGATTGCTTCGAGGTATCACCCGAATCCAAAGGATCAAACAGCAGTGATCCTTTATCTCAATCGATCGTCCCGGCGAAAATCCAAATGACCATCCAGATACAGTAGATTTCTTCCCTTGGGATGAGCTGATCGCCCCAGTAACTCTTGTGGTAAATCAGATCGGTTTCCCGGGAAATAGGGGTCTGTGGCCAGTTCCACATCCGAAGGTCCACCGGGTATGCCGATAAACTTGTTAGCAGCTTCCTGCAAATCTGCCACGATCTGGGTATCGTTCTTTCCCCAAAAGTTATCGAGCGGAGTTTCTTTCTCGATGGAATCAAAACGCCAAAGCCAGTGAGTTGCAAACTTTTGCCCGAAACTCGGGGCCAGAGATGGATTGGATTCGCCACTCGTACCAGGAAAGGAATCCAGCGGAGCTCGAATGATTTGCGCAGCCTGCGGAGCGTCGATCAAACTGGAAGCTGCTACGGAAGGACAGGCCCAGATGTCTTTGTTGAAGACGTATGGGTGCAAAGCGATGGCTGCCCAAGCGGACCGTGGATCACTCGGAGGCCAGGTGTCCCATGGTCGATACCCATCCCCGACATCGACTTTCAGTTGTTTGTTGGAGGGGTATCGATCGTCATAATCATCTTTGTAGAAAGAAAAACCCAAATGGACCTGGCGAAGATTGGAAACACACTCGATCCGATGCGCTTTCCCTTTTGCGGCTGAAAGCGCAGGGAGGAGCATCGACGCCAGTATGGCAATAATCGAAATCACCACCAGAAGTTCAATCAATGTAAATCCGACAGCGGGGTGAGGCTGGGTTACTCTGAAAGTTTGGTGATGACGATACTGAAAATACTTCATTGCAAATCCTGATGGACCGATATTCAAAACCTTTAACAACCGTAATTCTGGACGACTCACCAGGTGATGCTATTCACCTCAACTCGGACTCACTCATCAAGAAGTTGTTCCGGCAACGCAAACGCGATGTACGCATCTCCCGATGGAGTTCCCATCTTACCCCCTCCAGCTGCGATGACAACAAATTGTCTACCTCCAACTTCATAGACGCTTGGAGTCGCATACCCACCGGCGGGAAGCTTTGTCTCAAACAAAACTTCACCTGTCTTCCGGTCGAAGGCGCGGAACTTTTCATCTTTCGATGCGCCAATAAAAATTAATCCTCCGGCTGTTACTGCTGGACCGCCATAGTTCTCTGTCCCTGTTGGTGGTAAGCCCCGACGATCGAGTTCCTCAAATGAACCCAGTGGAACCTGCCACTCGATTTTACCTGAGTTGAGATTGATAGCATTGAGCTGTCCCCAAGGTGGTTGAATCGCAGGATAACCAGCAGGTGTAATAAATCGGTTGTATCCGGTATGAGTATAGGGAGATGAACCCTGACGTTTTCGGTTAGATTTGGATTCGGCGTTCCTTTGGCTCAAGATTTCGTCAGCTGAATGAGGCTCACCTTCTGATAAAAGGAAATCAGCAAGAGCTTGTTTCTCTTCGGATGAAAGAAATCCAAAGGATGGCATGACGCCACGTCCGGTATTAAATAAATCCAGAATTTGCTCGGCATTCATTTTCTGCTCAATCTGAGCCAACGCAGGAAAGGCTTTTTGTGGATCTCCAGCTCGATCAATCCCGTGGCAAACCGAACAGTACTGACGATAAACATTCTCTCCAGCTGAAAATATCTCTCCTGTTTCCTGCTCCGGTTCAAGATCGACCATCGTCAATATCCATGGCATCTCATTCGAATTGACGTACATGATTCCAGTCGATGGATCGACCGCAGCGCCACCCCATTCACCCCCTCCGTCAAATCCAGGGAAGATCACTGTTCCAGCTTCACTTGGCGGTATAAAAGGACGGCCGGTGCGAATGGTTTTGAATTTTTCCTTCACCCATGTGTGTTCTTCTTCGGATATTGTGGTAATATCTTCTTCCAGAAAAACCTGACGGGCAAATGGAGGCGGTTTAATTGGAAGTGGTTGAGTCGGCCAGGCTTGTTCACCTCTCAAATCACTGGGGGGTACCGGATATTCCTCGACAGGAAACAGCGGTTCACCTGTATCGCGATCCAACACAAACACATGACCGGACTTGGTGATTTGGGCCACGGCATCCTTTTTCTCACCACAATGCTCAACAGTGACCAAATTCGGCGCTGCCGGCAAATCTCGATCCCACATATCATGATGCACCACTTGAAAATGCCAGATGCGTTCTCCAGTCCTGGCATCCAGACAGAGAATACAATTTCCGAATAAATTCTTCCCATGCCGATCGCCACCCCAGAAATCAAAAGCCGGGGACCCTGTAGGCAGATAGACATAACCACGTTCGTGATCCACACTAATGCCACTCCATGCATTGGCTCCTCCAACTCGTTTCCAGGCGTCTTCCGGCCACGTGTCATAACCAAATTCTCCTGGATGTGGAATGGTGTGAAAGACCCAACGAATCTCCCCGGTTCGAACATCATACGCTCGAATATGTCCAGGAGCTGAAGGTCCGGGTCCTTCTGAAACTCGTGTGCCAAGAATCAAAATATCCTGATAAATCGCTCCAGGTGTGTTGGAGAGAACATACAAACCAGAAGCGTCCCGTCCCAGTCCATCTCTGAGGTCCTTGCGCCCGTCTGATCCGAATGACTCCACCAATTCCCCAGTTTTAGCATCCACGGCAAATAGATTTTGTCCGGCTGTAAAAAGGATCCGCGCTTCTTCTCCGGACTCGTTTTCCCAGTAAACAACACCCCGGTTCACACCAAGTGATCCGTTTTCACCCGCTCCTTCAAATGGATCAAACCGCCACCATTCCTCGCCGGTTGCCGCGTTCAGGCAAATCAACTTCAGT
>JAUIHU010000291.1 GCA_030432175.1 Verrucomicrobiia bacterium
TTTCTTTTGCCATCCCCTCAATAATCATATTTTTCAGCAATTAGCGCTAAAATAATTCATTTTTTTCACTTTTACGCCACCCTCCTTTAATCACACCCGGCGTTAGGCATTGTTAACCTGCATAAAACAGACAATTGTATTAAGCTCGGGGTTTGCGATGCCGGAGAATATCCCAGGCGACCCATAGTCCAAGTCCGCCGGAGAGCAAGAAACCGATCCATCCCAGACTCCATGAGTCGAGTCCGAAAATCTTTTCACTGTTGTCGGGTTCTGACGCAATGATCCAGGCTGAGCCCAGAATCATTCCTACCAATATCAGACTTAGCGCGAGCCGGTTGACACTGGATTGAAAAATTTCCATCGCAGGGGTGACTTGTTCAGATCTCAATTCTACTGGCAGACTTCCGTCTTCCAATCGTTGGATTAAACGACGTCCGTCTTCCGGCAGTGACCGAAAATCACGGAACCATTTCTCCCATTCCCAACTCCATTGATCCCACAAGCGCGTCGGGCGCCAGCGGTCGGTCAGAACTTTCTTCACGAACGGCGCGGCAATTGGACGTGGATCAAACTCCGGATCCAGTTTGGCGGCTGTCTCTTCCAAAGTCAGTATGCATTTGGCAAGCAAGGTGAAGTCCCTTGGGGGCGGCGCGCCGTTTTGTCCAAATATCCAGATCATCTGGAGCATCAGTCGTCCAATGGAATGTTCTTTCGGATCAAAGCGTCGGTAGCGATCCAGTAGCGTGGATAAATCCATTTCCAGTCGCCGGTGTTTGAATTCCCAGGGACGAATTGCGAATTGAGTGGCAATACGAGTGAGTCGGGTTGCATCGCCTCGCACGACTCCAGCAAGCAGTTCGCAAAGGGTTTCCCGCATTTCCCGGGTGAGCCTCCCGACCAATCCCCAGTCCATCCAAACAATACGACCGTCCTTTGCCAACGCCAGGTTGCCAGTGTGCGGGTCGGCATGGAAAAAACCCTGAATCAGCGCCTGTGTCATGACGGATTCCGCGCCACGACAGGCCAGTTCTTTTTTGATCTTTGCCGGAATATCGGCTTCATGGGCCGGGCAGCCATCAATCCATTCCGTCAGTAGCAATTTTCTGGATGTCCAATTTCTGATGGGGTCCGGCGCATAGACGTATTTGGGAATCGGATTGGCGCGATTGAACAGGTCAGCATTCAGCGCTTCGTTTCTGAAATCCAGTTCGGCCATTAAGCCGGATCCCATTTCGTCAACCAAGCCCGGTAAATCCAAAGGGCGGAGGGCATCTATTTTCTCATTGGCCTGTTCTGCAAACCATCCGAGAATTTCCAGATCAGCCATTGCGCGCTGACGAATTCCTGGACGTTGAGCTTTCACGGCGACTTCCCTTGAATTTTCTTTCAGCCAACCATGATACACCTGCCCTAGAGAACCGCACGCGACGGGGTCTTTTTCCAGTTTTTCAAAAACCTCCTCGATTTTTCGTCCCAGCTCCTTTTCCATTAGCGGTTTCATTTCTTCAAACGGAACCGCGCCCACCTGATCTCTGAGTTGAGTCAATTCACTGATTAAACCAGGTGGAAGTATCTCCTCTCGACCGGCCAGCCACTGTCCCATTTTCACAAAGGTGGGACCCAGTTCTTCAAGGACGAGCCGAATTCGTTTATGAAAAGAAACGTTTTTACCAGGCACATCCGATTTGGAATCTGTCAGGCCCAGTTTATCGACCGGCAAGTTGAGTTGCCGGAGCAAGTCGTCAAACCCGTGTCTGGCCAATGTAACGGCGATCTCTTTCGCTCGGACGGCGTTGTTGAAAAATTCGAAAGGATTCATCATGAGCTTTTAGTGGATCCGCTTCGGGTGGATTTGGATTTGGATTTGGAATTTGAAGATTTCCTTGAGGCGGAGGCGGATTTGGAAGTAGAAAAAGTTTTTCTTTTCGTCGGAGATTTTGCAGAGCTATTAGCAGTTTTCCTAGATTGACCAGTGGATCGCGTTTTGGATTTGGATTTGGAATTTGAGGTGGAGCGCGATTTGTTGACTTCCTTACGGAGTTCCTGGATTTCTAATTCGAGTTTATCCATGCGATCTAATACCGGACGAAACAGGTCCTGCAACCACCCACTTTCAAGAGGCATTGGTTCCTGTGGAGGTGGGGACTCTTCGCTGTGAGGATCTCTATCTGCCAGCAAACGTTGTAATTCCTCCGGCAACTCGTGTTTTGCTCCCAGGTCACCCCAGACAGAGTCGTTTTGGCCGGGGCGAATTTCGGTTTCATATAATCCAGCAGCCTGGCGTATCCATCGCTGGAACCGGTCCTCAAGTTTTTTAAATTCAGACATGATTTCTTAAGCGCTTTTCTGCCAAACTACGCAGTAGGCTCCATCTACGCCTTCATTGGTAGGTGTCAATTGTCGTTCCCTGATGCGCTTAAATTCAGGGTAACGTTTTTCAAACCAGTCCCGCATTCCCTGATTTTCATCCGGCTCAATACTACAAGTGCTATAGGCAAGATGACCATTGGCACGGAGACGAGCGGCGCTTCTGGTTAACAATCCTCGTTGCAGTTCTTGAATTCGGTTCATGGACTCCGGCTGGATTCTCCTTCTCAAATCAATCCGGCGACGAAGCACACCAGTGTTTGAACAGGGCGCGTCAATCAGGATCCGATCGTATTCTCTTGAATCTTCCAATCCCGTGCGCGTTGGATCCGAATCAGCGCATTGAGTGATCCAACAATTAATCAAACCTAATCGAGATTGGTTTTCCTGCAAACGATCCATTCGGCCACCAGGAAGATCTTCGGTTACCAAAACGCCCTGACTTTTCATGTGATCCCACAATGCTGCGCTTTTGCCTCCCGGAGAGGCGCATGTGTCGAGCACAACGTCACCAGGTTGTGGATCCAGCATGGTTGGCGCGAGCAAAGTGCTGGGGTCCTGCAAGTACAAGAAACCTTTTTGGAACAATTCGGAAGCGCGCCAGTTGGATCCGGGTTTTGCCTGGACGACATCCCAGTTTATTAGCCAATCCAATTGATTGGATTTGTCATCAGTGATCGGATCGAAGGAAGCTGTGACATCGTCCGGCGCATACTCTTTCCAACCTGGACGTAATCTGCCAAACACTTGAGGTGGAGTGTTATTCCAATGCAGGAGCCGCAAAGTTTGATCCTGTCCGAAACGTTGGATCCATCGGTCCACCAGCCAGTCTGGGTGGGAGAAAGCTGCTGCCGGGTCAGATTGTTTTAAAGATTCCAGCGCTGCAGTCAGCTCATCCTTACGGCGCAGCGCCTGACGCAGCATTGCGTTTACAAACCCGGAAGCCTGACTGGCGCCGACACTCCGGGTGAGTTGAACGGTTTCGGACACAGCAGCGTGGCCAGGAATGCGAGTCAGGAAAAAAATCTGGTACAGTCCCAGTGAGAGGATCTTCCGGATTTTGTTTTTCTGCGGTTTCGAGCGAGTCAGGTCGTTGATCAGAAAGTTGAGCGCTGATTCCCATCGGAGCGATCCGAGAACCAATTCCTGAGCCAGGCGGCGGTCCCGGTCACTGAGATTTGGGTTAGCCTTGAATAAGTCTTCAAGAATTTCCTCACAGAACCGTGGATCCTGTCCGATTTCCAGTAATCCCTGGAGGGCAATTTGTCTTGGATTTTGCCTCATGCATCTCTATAAAGGAGTTTTGCGCGTCAATGGGACAAGTTTATTTCCCTAACAATTTTCTATGAGAGAAGAGATTGAAAAACTGGTAACCGAAGGAAAGATCAAGCCAAACCAGCTGGAGCCGTTGAATCAGCTGATTGAGGCTGGATATTGCATGCATCGCAGCTGGGGGTTTGGACGAATCACAACAGTGGATACAATTCTGAGCCGGTTAACCATCGATTTTCAATCGAAGCCAGGCCACTCGATGGATCTTGGGTTTGCGACGCAGAGTCTGGATCCGATTCCGTCCTCACATATTCTGGCCAGGAAGGCATCTGATTTGGCTTCCATCAAGCAGATGGCAGTGGTTAATCCGCTGGAGTTGATCAAGTTGGCGCTACAGAGTTATGGACGTCAGGCGACAGTGGACCAGATTCAGAAAGCATTGACGCCGGATGTTATTGAAGAGGATTGGAAGAAGTGGTGGGACAATGTGAAGCGTGAGATGAAGAAGAGTGGTCATTTCAAGATGCCGCTCAAGAAATCAGCGCCGATTGTTTATCATGATGAAGAGGTGACTTTGAAGGAGCGTCTGACATCAGAATTTCGTGCCGCCAAGGGGTTGAAGACTCGTTTGACAGTTACATCAGAAGCGTTGAAGAGTTTGGAGGATATTGAGGATCCTGCTGATCTTGCTCAAGAGATCATTGAGCAACTGAATACGGACATAGCAAGCCATCGATCCACACAGCCTGCGATTGCATTGGAAGCTATATTTGCCCGGACTGATTTACGGGAAGCCTGCAGTATCGAAGGCGACGTTGAGGGGGAAATCAAGGCATGTGATATTTGGGCGGAGATCACTGAACCATTGAATGAGTTGTTGGAAAAGTTTCCGGCCGGCAAATACCGCAAAGCCCTGCAGTCATTCAAGGAATGTACGCCGGACTGGCCGGATTATCTGGAGAAAATCATTAATCTCACTCCGCAGAAACTGGTCAGTGAGTGCGCTAATATTTTTATTAATGAGGAGAAGCTGGATTATTTAAAGACGATCCTTCGTCGTTATATCAAGCAGCAGGGAGCCAGCAGTGAGATGTTGCTGTGGTTGGTCAAAGAAAAAACGGATCGGTTCAGCAATTTGTTAGGACCACAGGTTTTTCGTTCGATTTTGACTGCTATGGAGCAAGACCAACTTCAGGAAAAACGGTCCAACCGACTGGGCGATTTTCTATTAAGCGATAAAAAATTAATCCTGAAGCTTTTAGACAGCGCAGATATTGAGACTGTCAAAGATTTGACACGAGCGCTTCAGTTTTCATCCTGTTTTGAAGACGTGGATAAACGGTCATTGCTGGCCCGGATTGTGAAAGCATACCCTGCAGTTCAATCCCTGATTTCCGGAGATCAGAAGAAAGAAGACGAAAGTATATTGGTATCCTGGAAGAGTTTGGAACGTCGTCAAGCCGAGCTGGACGAATTGATCAAGAAGAAGATTCCGGAGAACTCCAAAGAAATCGCAATTGCGCGAAGTTATGGGGATTTGCGTGAGAACCACGAGTACAAAGCCGCCAAGGAAATGCAGAAAGTTCTCATGCGTCAACGTGAGGAACTGGAAGGTCAACTCAATCTGGCGAAGGGTACTGATTTCAGAGATCTGCCGAAAGATCGCGTTGCGGTTGGCAGCAAGGTTCACCTGACGAACCTGGAAAACAACGAGCAGGAAACTTACTCTATTCTCGGGGCATGGGATGGGGATGCGGATCAACGAATCATCAGTTATTTGAGTCCGCTAGGAAAAGCAATGCTCGACAGGCAGAAAGGTGAAGAAGTTACCTTTGAAACTGAATCCGGAAATAAAATATATCGGATTGAGTCTTTCGAGGCGCATTTTGCAGATTCAGATGAAGAAGGCCGGTGAGCCGTACCTTACCATCGAACCTGTTTCCATCCGGGCGACCGCTTCTAGCGCTGGCGCCCATGCAGGACGTGACTGATTTGCCTTTCTGGCAAGTCATGACACGCTACGGAGGCGCTGATTTATATTATACCGAATACTTCCGGGTTTATAAGAATTCGCGCCTCAGTAAATTTATTCTTCGTTCCATTCTGGAAAATCCAACCGGGAAGCCGGTCATTGCTCAAATGATCGGTGAGGATATCCCTTCGTTGACCCGAACCGCCAGGGGACTCAGTCAACTGCCTGTTATCGGTGTTGACCTGAATCTTGGATGTCCAGCTCCCGTCGTTTGTAACAAGAATGCGGGCGGTGGACTTTTAAGAAATCTTCAGAAGACTCGGGACATTCTAAAAGCTCTTCGAGACACCTTGAGCGATTTCACTTTCACCGTAAAAACCCGAATTGGTTTTGACTCGACCATCGAGTATGAGGATTTTCTCCAGTTGTTCTGTGAGGCAGAAATTGATTTGCTCACGATACACGGTCGGACCGTT
>JAUIHU010000292.1 GCA_030432175.1 Verrucomicrobiia bacterium
ACTTCACAGTTCAGCTCAAATTCAATACTGGCTCCACTCGCCGAGCTGGGGCTCAGCGGTCCTAGGGCTCTACCCACTTTCAATCGTTCCCCCCGCCCTGTTGCCTGCATATTAAGCTTTCAGGAATTGGGTTTGGCATATAAAACTGTGACATCCTATGAGCGAACCTACACAGTACCGTTTTTCATTCGGTCCCTGGAATATCAGTGAAGGGGCTGATCCTTTTGGACCAGATGTCCGTCAACCGGTTTCCATGGAAGCCAAGTTTGATCTGTATCGTCCTCTCGGTTTTGAAGGTGTGCAGTTTCATGACGATGATGTCGTTGAAAACCTGGAGGAACTCTCACCCGAACAGGCGCTTAAACGCGCTGGTGAGGTGAAATCTATGTTGGATGATCGCGGTTTAATCCCCGAATTCGTAGCTCCTCGGCTTTGGTTCCCAACCGAAACCATTGATGGCGGTTTCACATCCAATTCGGCAGCGGATCGACAATACGCGATTGACCGGTCCTTGAGATCCATCGACATTGCGCGCGCCGTCGGCACGAAGAACATCGTGCTCTGGCTGGCTCGGGAAGGGACATATATCCGTGAAGCAAAAAATGCAAAAGTAGCAGCGGACCGGATCCTTGGCGCGCTAAATCAAATGCTGGACTACGATCAGGAGATAGAGATCTGGATTGAGCCCAAGCCAAACGAGCCGATGGATCACACCTACATTCCCACCATTGGACACGCTTTGACATTGGCTTATGCCTCCAAAGATCCGGCACGCGTCTCAGGACTGATTGAATCCGCCCACGCGATATTGGCGGGACTGGATCCGTCGGATGAAATGGCCTTTGCGTTGGCGCACAACAAACTGGCTAGCGTTCACTTGAATGATCAGAACGGTCTGAAATTTGACCAGGACAAAGCCTTTGGGTCCGTCAACTTGCGAAGCGCTTTCAATCAGGTGCGCGTTTTGGAAGAGAATGGTTACGGTAAAAACGGAGAATTTGTCGGGCTTGATGTGAAAGTGATGCGCACTCAAAAAGGACAACCCTGTCTGGATCATCTCAAGAACAGTCGGGAAACATTTCTGTACTTGGTTGAAAAAGTACGAACCTATGATCGAAGTCAGGAAAAAGCGTTCATTGAAGCCCGGGATTATGAAGGACTGGATGCGTACATTCTCAGACATCTGATGGGCGTCTCGTGATGCGATTTGACGAAAGCCGAATAAATCCGATTCTAATACTTTAAGCTATTTTGACCAAAACCATCATGATACTCAAAAACTTGCTTCCATCCAAACGCAAGATGGCGCTGACGGCATTAATTGTTGGGATTGGCTGGAACCCTGCGTTGGCGCAGGATGCAGCTCCGCAGCCGGATCCTTACAAACTGCAACCGACTACCAAGCCATTGGTGATTCGTTCGTTTATTGAAGACTCCCCAGCTAGATCTATCGCAGTCGGATTTCCTCAGGGAGTGCATTACTGCCTGAATGGAAACAGTGGAAAGCTGGAGTACGTCTGGATCGGTGGATTTCTGGATGTGGGTCCGGATCGAGGGCGTGGCAGAGGCCGAGGCGGTAAGCCGAACAAAATTCTGGGACAACGGAAAGATCTGAACCTGCCAGCGGTTCCCATCCGATTTACCGGGAAGGAGAAAGGAGCTTCTGCTCGGTTCAAAGGTTATCGCAGAGGCGTCGGCGCTCCTGAGGTTTTGATGGAATGGCAGGGGAAATCATTTAAACAAATCATCCGTCCAGCGCTGGGCGGGATTGGGGTGACAGTCAGATATGAGTTTGAGGAAATGCCCGAAGGGTCTCTTCAGATTTACGCTCCGGTTCAAGGTTGGAAGACTACCTCCACGTTGAAACTGCCAGAAGGAACGGGCTGGTTATCGGCAGAAAAACAAATGGCGTTTGAAGTCACCTACCTGGACCAGTAATTCGGAGATCCCAAATGATGAACAAAATGCAATTTACCAAATTATTTACAGGTCAACTCGCCCTGGTAGCTGCTCTGATCGGCTTGGGCAGCGCAGTTTCAGAAGCGGCTCCCAAGAAGCTTCCGGATGGTTACACAGTGGAAACGATCCAAATCCCCGAAGACATTACCCTTGGGGTCGGAGGATTGACACTGGACTCCAAGGGGCGGTTGTTCATTTGCACTCGTGAAGGGGAAGTGTGGATTCATGTTCCAGGAACCGATCAATGGAAACTTTTTGCAGACGGATTGCATGAGCCTCTGGGTCTTTGGATGGAGCCGGATGATTCAGCATTATTTGTTATGCAACGTCCTGAACTGACCCGGTTAGTGGATGAGAACAATGATGATGTCGCGGATCTCTATGAAACCGTCAATAACTCCTGGGGTTTGACTGACAATTACCACGAGTATGCATTTGGTCCGGTTCGTGGAGAAAATGGTGAATTCTACGGAGCGCTGAACACTAGTCTCAGCTGGCCGGGCTGGGCTGGGAGTGATCGCTGGGACATCGGCCGCGTTCATGATTCCAAAATGGGACGCGCCGCTCCTTTCCGAGGTTGGTCGTTTCAAATCACACCCGATGGTGAATTTGTTCCCTGGTCCTTTGGGATGCGATCCCCTGCCGGACTCGGTTGGGGTCCGGACGGTGAATTATTTTACACTGACAACCAGGGCGACTGGAATCCAAGTTCCACACTGCAACATGTTGTGAAAGGTAGATTTCATGGACATCCATCTTCACTCATGGATCACCCCGCATTTCGTGGGAAGGATTTGAACAGTATTTCGGTGGAAGATTACACCCGCTTCCGCACTCCACCGGCTGTCTATTTTCCACATGGAGAACTGGCGAACTCACCGGGAGAACCGACATTGGATTCAACCGAAGGAAAATTTGGACCTTTCGCCGGTCAGATTTTTGTCGGCGACCAATCCCTTTCCAACCTGATGCGAATCGATCTGGAAAAAGTGAACGGTCAATACCAGGGAGCGATTTACAACTTTATCTCACCATTACAATGTGGGGTGATTCGAAATGTGTTTGGTCCTGACGGATCTCTCTGGGTTGGGCAAACCGGTCGTGGCTGGGGATCTTTGGGTGGCAAACTTTTCGGACTGGAGCGAGTGACATGGGATGGACAAACCCAGCCCATGGAGATTCAGTCCATTCGACTAAAAAAAGATGGATTTCGAGTTCAGTTCACTCAGGCATTGAAAAAGGACTCCATTTCTCCTGAAACCATGAAAGTTCAACATTGGGGATACCATTACCGTCCTGAGTACGGATCGCCCAAAGTGGACCAAACCCAGGTCGAACTCAAACCCGACGCACTCGAACTGGTTTCAGAGAATACGGTAGATATACATATTCCAAAACTGGAAACCGGCAAAGTTTATGAAATCTCTGTTCCGGGAGTGGTGAGTCAGGGTGGCCGATCTGTGACGAATGTGAAAGGTTGGTACACATTAAATTACCTCATAAAATAAGCCCAATCACTACCGATTAAATCACTTACAAATACAAAGAGCCTTCTGGATGTAGAAAATCCAGGAGGCTCTCTTATTTTAATCCATTGTTAGAGTTGAAGGAGACAGGATGAACAAAATGAACAGGCTTTGAAGTGTTGCTTCTTACCTTTGCGCCTTCGCATCTTTGCGTGAAACATGAAACAACACGACCTCTCCCACACCGGAGATCACCAACCCATGGCTTTCCCGTTTCCCCTCGGATCAGCCGTTGCTTCAAAGACCTGAGATTCAGGATTCCAGCGAATGAGTTGAGTCGCTCCCAATCTGGAAACGACCTGGAGATCATGTCCAAGATTTTTCAGATCTTCTTTTACCGCCTCAGGAACCGAAGACTCCACCTTCAATCTCTCTGGTTTCCATTGGTGATGTATCCGGGGAGCTTTCAGCGCTTGAACGGGTGGCAGGTTTTCATCCAAAGACCAAAGCAAAGCCTGAGCCACCTGGGTGATGATCGTCGGACCACCCGCTGCGCCCACACTTAACATCGGTTCTCCGTCCTTCAAGACGATCGTTGGACTCATGCTAGATAACGGTCTTTTACCGGGTTGAACCGCATTGGCTTCAGCTCCAATCAAACCGAAATAGTTCGGCTTACCCGGTTGCGCAGAAAAATCATCCATTTGGTTGTTCAACAATACCCCTGTTCCTGGAACGGCAACCATCGATCCGTACCATGTGTTCAAAGTTGTCGTCAAAGCCACCCAGACACCATCTCGATCTGCAGCGCTGAGATGAGTCGTATGCTTGCTGGCGCCAGGAAAATGCGACGGATCGCCGATCCAATCTGAATCTGACTCAGGTGGAATACCATGCGCGACATCCGTTGAAGCCTGGTTGGGATCAATCAACGCAGCCCGCGATTTCAAATAAGACTCATCCTTCAATTTGGAAGGCACCGGATAATAATCAGGATCCCCTAACCAATGCGCGCGATCAGCAAAAGCCAGTTTCATGGACTCAGCCAAGTAGTGATACCAACTGGTTGATCCGGTGGCCTTGTAACTGGAAGAATGAATTTCCATCAGGTCCAGAATTTGAGCGACATGAATTCCGCCGCTGCTGGGTGGAGGAAATCCAATGATTTCGTACCCTTTGTAATTTGAACGAACAGGATTCCGGATACGGATATGGTAATTGGCGAAATCCTGGCGGATCATGATACCTCCATTCTCTTTCATCCAGGATTCAGTCGCCTCTGCGAAAGGTCCCCGATAAAACCAGTTCAAGCCCTGATCGGCGATGGAACGATATGTTTTAGCTAAATCGGGTTGCTTTAATATATCACCTTCAACATAAGGCTCGCCGTCCGGGCGTAGAAGGATTGCTGCCGTTGCCGGGTATTTCAGAATCGTCTCCTTTTCTGCGGCCGTTCGGGCAGCAAAACCAGCATCCACCGGAAAACCATTCTCAGCCACTTCAGCCGCCCAGAGAAGTAAATCGGAGAAATCCAGCCGTCCATAGCGAGAAACAGCGCCGTGGTAGGCCATCAATGCGCCGGGAACACCGGGAGCCAACGCGCCTTCCCGGCTGGCCATGGGATCCAACTCCCCATCGATAATATACATATCGCGGTGAGCGGCGGCTGGAGCCATTTCTCTCCCATCCAGAGCGATGATTTCGCCGCATTCGCGCCGAATTAAAATGAAACAACCACCACCAATACCGGAATTATGGCTATCCACCACACCCAGGGTCAGGGCGGAAGCGATCGCTGCATCCACAGCATTGCCACCTGCTTGAAGCGCGCGAACTCCCATTTGTGAAGCCAACGGGTGTACAGTAGCCATAGCTCCTTTTTTCCATGGACCCATTAGAGTTTGGCGATCAACTGAAGATTGCAGATCCTGACGCTCAGCGAATGCAGTTGAGGAAAAGGCAGCCAGAACCGACACCCAACCGATTGTGAAAGAAACCCTGTTTAATAAATACTTCATGCGACCAAGATAGGTTAAATATCCGGGGATCCAATGCCAGAATAGCACAAAGCTCCATAAGGGGCGCTATTCAAGGAGTATGGAGCATTCCGGTTCAAGCCCACTCCAATTGCCGGCTCCACTCGCCGAGCTGGAGCTCAGCGTTCCCGGGACGCCACCCGACATTAATCACGCCACTCCATAAGCAAAGATGATGCATTTCAATTCCCTTGCGATACTAAAAGAAATGATCTGATTGGCGATTCAGCGCTCAAGACTCTTGTTGGTAACCAGTTGCGGCCCAAAGGCTCATTCATTTTTCCGAATCGTAACAGAGCTGACAAGATTCTAACAGCGCTGGCGCCTGAAAGTTCTTTGCTCTTGAGAAAAACGACTTTTTCTCATATGACTGATAACTGGAAGTTCAATACGAAAGTTTTTTGTTACAGAATTGCAACAAAACTCACGGCACGGACACCATTATGAAAAATAAACAAATACTCATGACCACGCTGATGGCGGTTTCGCTATCAGCTACTGGAGCCATGGGCCAATACTTAGGCCAATGGGATTTCCAGAATGGGGACCTTACTGCGACGTCAGGAGGTTCTGAACTGCTCCCGTTAGGGGGAGCCAACACTACATTTGGAACAACCACATCTC
>JAUIHU010000293.1 GCA_030432175.1 Verrucomicrobiia bacterium
GAAAGATTTGCTGGGGATTAATGGGAAAATCTTTGTGGGGCAAGGCCAGGCTATCCAGAACAACGCTGCTTCGGATGTCAGGACTCTGGTTGTGGGGAACCCTTGCAACACTAACTGCTGGATCGCTATGCAGAGCGCCAAGGACATTCCGTCAGATCGCTGGTTTGCAATGACCCGGCTGGATGAGAATCGCGCTAAGTCACAATTGGCCAGGAAAGCTGGAGTGGATGTAACCGAAGTCAGCAATATGTGCATTTGGGGGAACCACTCTGCTACGCAATATCCGGATTTCACCAATGCAAAGATTCAGGGCAAATCCGCCACCGAAGTGATCACTGACAGCGCCTGGCTGGAAGGAGATTTCATTTCCACTGTTCAACAACGTGGAGCTGCCATCATCAAAGCCAGGGGAGCTTCCAGCGCGGCGAGCGCTGCGAACGCAGTTGTTGATTCTGTCGCTTCCATAGTGACACCGACCGCAGCTGGAGATTTCAACAGCCTTTGTATCTGCTCGAAAGGAGATTATGGTGTGGATGAAGGATTGATATCTTCCTTTCCCGTAGTGAGCGATGGCTCTGAAATCAAAGTCGTCACTGGATTGCCAGTGAGTGATTTCAGTCAATCCAGGATCAACGCTACTGTCAACGAATTGAGAGAAGAGCGTGACACAGTGAAAGAAGCATTGGGTGTTTGAGCCGATTTCTGCGACTTGCATGTCGATATAATTTTCGACATGCAAAAAAAGCTGTAAGAATTTGCGCCGGTCAGAGGCGTATTTTTTTTGAATTTTTAACTGTACAAAAATATAGTATTTGTTAGTTTTGTTTTGAGTCGACGTGTTTGACTATCATTATATGATACCTTGAATAAGCTCTTATGGGTGTAACGAGAGTGGTTCTTATGTCAATCGATGCTTGGATAGGTTGAATTACTCTCAGCTAATAACGAAGCTCTAACACAAGTCATGTTTGAATCAAAAACCAACGCTAAGCTACCGGGTGATTCCATGTCGCAGCGCTCTCGAAAAAACAGCAGGCGACTTGTGTGGGGTACGCTGTTGTTGGCGGTGTTCACACCTATTGTTCTGGGCTCCTGGAGTGTATTGAAATTAGTTGTTGGCTCGGGCTGGGAAGAATGGGGGCAAATTCATGAAGAATTGAAAGCGCAATTCTCGGTTGAATGGGATCAGGAAGGCATTGCGATCGGGAATGATAACTTTGCGCAAACTCAATGGATTCAGGAATTGTATGAAGTCAGTCCAGGAGATTCTCCTTTGGACAAATCCATTCTGTATCTGGGGAGTCCGGAATTCAGTTCTCAAGTCAGAATACGGCAAAACCATTGGACTAATCTGGGACCGCCCGTTGCGGAAATTGCAAAAAGCAAGCTACGCGCCGAAGACTGGACTGCCACTTTAGATAAATCGTATGACCAATTGATACTGGAATGGTCTTCAGATTGGGAATCAGTTGCTCATGAGTTATCACGCGAAGCGTTTAACCGTCCTTTTTCAAGTCTTTCACATTTGACGAGTCGCCGATTGGACTGGACACCTGACTGGGGGAATCTGGATCGGTTTTATCGAGGTATGCTTTTGAGAAACCTGGCTTGTTTGAGGGCAGGAATCACTCAGGAGCCACTGGAAAATTTTCGCGTGTTGCTTCGTGTTTTTGAAGCTGTTGATTCCATTTCATGGACAGGTCATTCATTTTCTAACCGGGCGCTTTTGTCCATGCGTCCGGTGATTTGGGAAGGGTTGGCGCAAAAGAGCTGGGATATTCATTCTCTGAAAGAACTGCAGGAGATGATCAGTTTGATCCGTCCAATGGGGAGATTTAAACATACGGTTTCGAACGAGTTGCAAAAAGTGATTCGTGCTGTGGAGAATTTAACCAAATCGACCCAAGCTCAATGGTTAGTGAGTTCTGAGGAAGGCTCTGGCGCTTGGTATTCAGGAGCGTTGACCTCTCAGCTTTGGAACCTTACATTTTATTCATCACGTCACCTTCAAGGTTTAAATTTGATACATTATGCAAACGTTCTCTCTCCCTGGTATGAGGTGGGTTCATTGTTGAGTGTGGCTGAAGGTTCTGCAGAACCGGAATGGAAAGTGTTATCAAGAAAACAAGAATCTCATGCTGCTGAATTGTCGGCCTGGAACTCCTGGATAATGCAGAAATTTGGAACAACGAAATGGACCGCTCT
The DNA here is from genome assembly GCA_030432175.1 of Verrucomicrobiia bacterium. Lineage (GTDB taxonomy): Bacteria > Verrucomicrobiota > Verrucomicrobiia > Limisphaerales > JAUIHU01 > JAUIHU01. The sequence goes on from JAUIHU010000293.1 coordinate 2,206, forward strand.
GACGTTTCAGATGAGCGCTGAAACTGAAATTTGGATGCGGTTGATAGAAACTGCGGTGGCATTGGAAAGATTCAAAACATTAAATGGCGCCTATCCAGTTCGGATTCAGGCATTGCAAGAATTAGAGTTAATCGAACTCAGTAAAGATTTGTCTGGGGAAAATCACTTTCTGTACCAACGTCAAGGTCCGGGAATGTATCGGCTTTATTCAAGAGGGTTAAATTACAAAGATGAAATGGGCGCTGGTGATGATCTGGTGTGGGAAGGGTATCCTTCTCGTAATCAGGAATTTGCCAGTCGGGTAATTGACTAGGATTGGGGGTGTTTGACGAGGTTTCTCATTTTGTGAGAGTGGCAGTTGATACTGATTCAGGCGAGTTCATTGCAGGGTTTGGTCATGTCTTTTTTCGATTTTAGACTGGTCCAACTGAATAGAATTAGGATTGATTGTTGCAGCAGCCTGAAGGTTGCATGGACAAGATAAGGTTGTTAAGACTTTCATGAATTGATCCTGCGCGATATTTAACCATCTAACCGACTGACAAGACACACGAGCAAAATGCCCATACAACGAGCGCTGATTTCCGTATTTGACAAAACTGGACTGGTTCCCTTTGCAAGAACTTTGGTTGAGCAGGGAGTTGAAATCATATCCACAGGTGGCACGGCCCGCGCTTTGAAAGATGCCGGGATAACTGCCGTTGAGTTGAGTGATTACACAGGGTTTCCCGAAATGCTGGATGGACGCGTCAAAACATTACATCCAAGAGTGCATGGAGGCCTGCTCTACATTCGGGGCAACAAAGATCATGAAGCTGCCGTCACGCAGCATAAGATCAGCTCGATCGATATGGTTGTTGTCAATTTGTATCCCTTTGAACAAACGGTTGCTCGTGAAGGAGTCACTCGTGAGGAGGCAATTGAGAACATTGACATCGGTGGGCCATCGATGTTGCGCAGCGCAGCTAAAAATCACGAGAGTGTTACCGTAGTCACTGACCCAAATGACTACGATTGTATTGCAGAAGAAATTCAAGCAAGCGGTAACACCAGTCTGAGCACAAGGCGAAAACTTGCATTGAAAGTCTACCAGCGAACTTCAGAATATGATGCGGCCATCGCGGAGTACCTGGCTACTCAAGAAGAGCTGGCTGAAAATCCGGATGAACCGCAGACTCCAGCAAGACTGAACATTTTAGCTCATCGCTCGCAAAAACTGCGCTATGGTGAAAATCCACACCAGGCGGCAGCATTGTATGGAAGGTTTTTTGATTATTTTGAGCAACTTCACGGCAAAGCTCTTTCCTACAATAATATATTGGATCTCACAGCAGCAGCGCAACTCATCCAGGAGTTTGAAGGGGAATCACCGACTCTTGCGATTTTGAAACACACCAACCCTTGTGGAGTTGGTCAGGCAGAGAATTTAAAATCGGCTTGGGACAAAGCCTTCGCGACTGACAAACAGGCGCCGTTTGGTGGAATTATTGCCGTTAATCAGATTTTAGATGGGCCATGCGCCGAATCAATTCGAGAAATTTTCAGTGAAGTCATCATTGCTCCAGGGTTTTCAACGGACGCCTTGGACATCCTGACTAAAAAGAAAAACCTGCGCCTGCTGCAGGTCAAGCAGCCGATGAGCATTGGATCTGGTTGGGAGTGTCGCTCTGTTGGAGCGGATTCTTTTCTTGCTCAGCAAAGGGATGACTCAAAGTCAACTGAGAAAGTTGAGGTTTTTGAGTCAGTTGCTGATCGATCTCCATCTGATAAAGAAGGGAAAGCCATGCGTTTCGGATGGAAAATTGTGAAGCATTTGAAATCCAATGCTATTGTTTATGTCGGCTCCGATCGTACACTTGGTGTCGGGGCCGGCCAGATGAGCCGCGTGGACTCCAGTCGAATTGCAGTATGGAAAGCAAAAGAAGCCGGATTGTCATTGAAAGGATCCGTGGTCTGCAGTGACGCATTTTTTCCATTTCCTGATGGCTTAATTGCAGCTGCTGAAGCTGGGGCGACAGCCGCGATTCAACCAGGTGGATCGGTACGAGATGCCGAAGTGATTCAGGCGGCTAATGAGCGTGACGTTGCCATGGTATTCACTAAGGCTCGACATTTCAGACACTGATTATTTATTATCAACCTGCGCTCTATTAGCCATATTGTGAACTAAGGCGCTCCTCACATTGAGTACACCCTGGCCAAAACGATTAGTGATCGTATGTCCGATGTTCCCTCCGGACAAAGGTGGACTTCCTGATCATACCCTGGGACTGGCAGAGTCATTCCACTACTATTGTGCTCGCGCTTCAGATACAGGACGCGTTGGAGGTCCGGTTGTTGATATCGTCACTCGCAAAGGCCCGGTTGACGAAAGCCATTCCTTAATGAGGAAAGGTTTGATTCGTGTTCACAATCTTGTCGATCAATGGAGTGATCCAGCCATGACTCTGAAAGCGCTGGATCAAGTATTAGATTTGAGGGGTGACGATTTGCCGCAGAGTGTGTTGATCCTGTGGCAGTATGTTCCGCACATGTATGGTCGAGCAGGAGTGAACCTGAAAGTTCCGAACTTTTTACGGTTTACGCGAGAGTTGATCAGTGAGCGAGGGCGGTCCGGTATTCATCTCATACAAGTATTATTGGCGCATGAAATTACCGCATCATTTGGTTTAAACCCTCGACTGGCTAGCATCGCTTTGGCGCACCGGTTCCAGTGGAAAGGCTTGATCAAAGCAGCGGATCGAATTGGTGTCTCTACTGAAGCATGGATAGATCGGTGGATTCCGAGAAGTGTGCGCGAGCGGAAGTCGGTTTTTCTCGCTCCTTCTCCATCCGCTATTCCGGTTGTTCCCCTGCAGTTTTCAACCAAAGAACATTCCAGGAACTGGAAAAATGAACATGGTTTAGACCCCGAGGCGCCGGTGATACTTTTTTTTGGCAGCCTGGGAGGTCCAAAGCAAATTGATTGGGTCGTTGAATCCTGGCGACTGAGTCGTAAGAGGGTAAATCCAAGAACGGCGTTGGTGGTTGTTGGGGGGCGCCCTGAACTGAATGTAAGCCGTGCAGAGGCAAAGGATTTCTGCCCTTCAGGTTATCTGAGCGCTAAGGAAGTCTCGCTGGCGTTACAGGCAGCGGAATTAATTTCACTGCCATTTATTGACGGAGTTTCAGAGAGACGCACTTCATTTATGGCTGGAATTTCTCATGGCAAAGTCGTTGCAACGACCATTGGACCCAGCTCGGGTCCTTCATTGAGACAGGGAAATTACTTTTTAAGCGCAGACGCGGAAAGCAAAGATGATTTTGTGTCCGTTTCTGTCGAATCCCTACTAAACCCTGCATTATCCATCCAGATGGCTAAAGCTGCCAGAGAAACTTACCGAAAAGAAATGGATTGGCCTATTGTCTGGGAACGCTTATTGCAGTCCGGCAAATTGGATCCAGATGGCCAAGGTTGAAGCTTCAAATAGCAGCCCGGAAGTCCGTATGGAAAGATCTAATTGGATATGATTTGAGTTGGAGGCGTCTCGGACCGACGAACTGGGGCTGAGCGATCCAAAGACACCACCCATTTTAAATGCGCGCCTATTAGATCCGGGTGTGATTCAAGTCGGGTGGTTCCCTGGGACCGCTGAGCCCCAGCTCGGCGAGTGGAGCTGGCTTTTGAAGTGGACTGCGTGAATCAACAGCCATCCTCCTTTAACTTTCCAAGGCCGAAGGCCTGATACATACCAGCCTGGGCCTGCTGGCAGCCCTGGCTGGTATGTGTCGAGCCGTTGGCGCTAGAGTCATTGAGTAGGAAAAATCTTTGACACCCAAAAAATTGTGACTCGGAAACAGTTGGAATCCCAACGGGATTCTGGAGCACAGCCC
>JAUIHU010000294.1 GCA_030432175.1 Verrucomicrobiia bacterium
GTGGAGAGTCTTCAGACCTTGCAGTTATTGGCTGGGCAAAGAGATCCAGTCTATGTCGAACTGAAAGGGGAACTGGTATTGCGAGAATGGTTTTATGCCCACAATCCTTTGCATCGAAAATCTGCGTTTGAAGCAGATCAAGCAATCCACGGGAATGATTACGTGACTGCTGCGGGTTTATTGAAGGATTTGCATACATCATATGAACAGGGTTCATTGAAAAGCAAATATCAGGAAATGGTGGGCGATATTTTCTATCAAGCAGCAGAATCCACGAGTTCGTCTGGGGGGTCCGATGAAAGATTTTTATATTATCGGCTTTCGTTGACGGGAGCCACATTGCCAGAAGAAAAAGAGGCTGTTGCAAGGTTCTACGTTGGTTTGGATGATCGACAAAAAGGTGATCATGAATCTGCTTTGAATGAATTCAAGCAAGCAGCATTGCTGGGAGAAGGTCGGGCAGGTTTTATTTATGGTTTGCATTTGTTTGCAACAAACCAGAATCAAAACACTTTAAATTATATCCGGGCGGGGTTGGATTTGAAAATGCCGTCCCAGATCAATCTTTCAGGTCGTGAGAATTATCTCCTTGGACTTTATTTTGAAACAAAGCTTGATGACCCAACTCGAGCCAGAGGTTTATTTGAAAAAGCTTCGGAGCAGGGTAATACAGATGCCTCACAGCGATTGGCTGAGCTTGAGCAGGAACGAATTGATGCAATAATCGCTACCCTTAGGAAAGACATTGAAAGCCTGCATCTGGATAAAGCCAGGGAGATGAACAACAAGCAAGCTAAACAGAATACAATGGCTTCAATTCGTGGTAAATATCGAAGGGCTGGGTATTCGGATATTGATGACTACATTGCTTCGTTGGATACGGATATAGCGCTGGCGCAAAATCAAATGGACCAGGTTCGCGCTAATATGCAAAAGCGCAGTAGCGGGGGTGGATTGATGTCCGGACTTTCTGTGTTAGGCGGACTGGCTGGGGTTGATCCGGAAATATTAAACACAGCGAAGGCAGCCGGGTCTGTAGTTCAAAGTGTCGCTGATTCAACCTCTTTAAATGATTTAGCCAGGAAAATAAGTCGGTTGAGGCAGGATCAGACATCAGCGAGAAATGATTCAGCAAAGATCAGGCAGTTAGAAAGTGAGATTTATATCGCTGAAGACAGGATTCGGGATGTAGATCAAAAAATCAGTGAGCTGGAATGGGAGATTCGAAATGTTCGCTAATACGAGATACAAGTGCTGGTCGCTGATCAGAAAGTATGGGTATGAATTTTCAGGTTCAAATCATGAATATGTAACTGAGCGTAATTAAGATTTTTGCATCAGTTTAGGAGCCAGGAATAATGTGGAAAACCCTGCTCCAATCAATGCCAGCACGGTGAGTACGCCGAGGTCCTTCACGGGAGGAAAGTAGGATAGAGTGAACAATGCGAAGATGCCGGATAGTGTCAGTGTCGTGCAAAGGATCGGGGTGGTTTTTTGTTCAAGGGCTTTATTCAGAGCCAGGGTCGAAAGTTGTTCAGGGTCCATTTCATTGCATTCCGCATTTCGCGCAACTTTTCTTCGATGGGCGCTCCACGCTGTGATCAGGTGAACCGCATCGTCGATAGCAATTCCAAAGGTTAAAGCAGCGCTCATGGCAGTGATAGAGTTCAATGGAATTCCGGCCCAACCTTGAACTGCTAATGCCATCAAGATCGGAGCCAGATTGATCCCAAGCGCCAGGACTGTGAGTTTTAGTGAACGCCAGAGCAATAACAAAGCGCCAGCCACCACAAGGATAGAAATACCCAGCGCTTTGCTCTGAGCTATCGCTATGGTTTTGTCTTTTTCAAGCAGGTTATGGATACCCTCAGTCACTTCAATGGATACGTTTTCCGGCAGGCTTGCTTCAGCTCTGGCGATGATGGACTCAACCATGTTCAGGTATTGACCGGATTCCATGTCATGTGAACGAAGTATAATCGTGGCTTTTCTATATGAGTTGTCGATAACGGCATTCAGGAATGGAAACGAAGATTGTTGAAATCGTATCGCTGCAGAATAAATACCAAGTTGGAATGCTGATTCAGGGAGTTGAAAAGCTGGAGCAGGTTCATCCGCTTTCTGACGCCAGATCTGATGTAGCATTTCAATGACGCTGGCATAAGAATATGCTGTGGAAACGCCGGGTTGTAATTCGGCGTGATCTTGAATTGATTTTATATACCTAAGAAATGGTAAGGAGTTTGCTCCGTTGGGTCGACCGGAGTCGATTTCAATTTGGAACAGGTTAATCCCACCAAAATGTTCGTCCATCTGTTCTGCAAATTGTCGGGTCGGACTGGATTTGTTTAAAAAATCAACAGCTCGCACATCGGCTTTGATCTTTAGCCATCCAGGAACCAGTACAACTCCCAGAATCAAAGTTCCGATCAGAATATACTTCCAGTTGGCATGCGACGGCCCTGTAGCAAATCTTCTTATGACGTCTGTGAATTGAGCAAGGAGTTTCGTGGATGATCCAAGCCCAGGTTTGCCCCCTGTCACTATGGCCCATGAGAGCCCAGGTCCAAATGTCAGGAGAAACAGCAAAACAGTTCCAATACAACCGAATTTTCCGAACTCCTGGCTGTTTTCCGGTCCGAACCAAGCTAAAGCGCCTAACGCTGCGAGTGTGGTTAAAGCAGCAAAGCAACTTGCCTTAAAGACAGATGTCATACAATGTCCCATGGCTTGCTTGCGGGACCTCGCTTTGGTCAAGGCTGATTGGTATCCTGAGAAAATATGTGTCAACCAGGTAAGATGAATACCAGCAAGCGCCGGGAATAGTGAAAGCGAAAAGGCGCTGAGTGAGGAGCCAAGATATTGAAATCCCCAGGGCAGAGTCGCCAGTGACAGGATTTGGATCGGAATAAAAAAGCGGACTGATTTCCAGAAACCGAAGAACAAACTCAGAGTCAGAACCCAAACCCCCAGGGCTGCCGGAACCAATAATTTAGAGTCCTTCACGATCGCAGAACGAATCTCCTCCTCAACCAACGGCGCAGCGATCCAGGAGAACCGGTAGGGTTTCTTCTGGAATGGCCGAACAATGGATTCCAAAGTCTCACGAAACTTTTGTTGCTCACCCCAATCTGATCCCACTTCGCGGAATGTCAGAAGTATAATGGCTTGCCGTCCGTCCTGAGATACCAACAGATCCCGGACTAATGGGTGATTCACAGAGAACTCACGAATTTCCTCCAGCTTTGCAGTCGTCCAGGGTTTGGGAGGCAGGAACGATTTGAATTTGAATTGGAAATTGTCAAAGTACGGCATCGAGGAGTTGGTGAGACTTTGTGTCTGCGCCACATCGGATCCTCGACGGAACGCAGTCTCGACATCTTCCATGACCTTTAAGGAGTCTTCATGAAAAACTCCCTGATCCCCACAATCCATGATCAGAATTACTGTTGCGCTGCCTTCCAGAAATCGTTGGACATGCGCATAAGCTTCCGAATTCCTCAAGTCATCACTCAATAGGCGGGTGGCGTCTGATCGAAATTCGAATGTCCCCACACGCCAGGCCGTAAAGACAGCCAGCGCAAAAAAAATGGCCAGACTCCAGCCTGGCCAGCGGATGCATGGATGGTATTGGGTCCAGCGGTTCATGGTCGGTCAACAGTGAACTGAATGTCAACCGGGACTCGCGTTGTGCTCGGTCTGATGGTCAATCCAACTGCAGATATAACTTCAGGTTTTTAGTGCTGCGTCCTGCAGCCACGACATCCAACTTCCCGTCATTGTTGAAATCTTCAATACGAATATCTTCACATGCCATCTGGTTGTCATCGAGTGTCCAGCGTGTCCAGTTTTGGCCTTTGGAATCCGGTACGTAATAGCGAATTCCTACCTTGCCAGCGTCATTAGGATTACGCCAACCAGCAAACAACACATCCCCTGTAGAGGAGCACATTACCTGTCCTGTGGCGACGGCATGACCTTGATTCAAGTCGTTATCCAAAACCTGTCGGCTCCAAGGTCCATCCACACGGTCACTTTTCGGCTGATAAACGACGATCTGGTTCCCATGAAAAGGTTCGATAGTTGCAATGTACGGACTGCCGCTCCCGAGCCGTCCCAGTCGAACTTCGCTGGCGCCTTCAAACTCCGGGCCGCCTGTGATTTGTGTGCGTTTCCAATTTTTCCCGTCTGCGTCATAAAGATAAATGCCTTCTCTCGAAGCAAGAAGTATTTCCTCTTCTGGATCATCGTCCCATTGGATTGGGTCCAGGTTATGTGTCTGGCTGAAATCATCTTCGATCACCGAAACCGGCCAGACACTGCGGCGGTCTTTGGGAGGATGATATGCCAGGATGCGCGCCCCTGGACCTTCCCCGCTGTTCCAGCCGCGTCCGTGCAATGGCGCAACCACTAAAATGAAGTCATCGGCTGTTTTCACCCAGCGCATCCGGTGGGTGGTTGGATCAAACGGCAGAGGATGAGCCAGCCAGGCTCCTTCCGGACCGGATTCGGGGCGGAACAGATAAGCAACATAACCAGAGTCAGCGCCCAGGGTGTCCCATGGTTTCCACCCGGCGCCTGCAGCCAGTTCAGCCATGCCGTCGCCATCAATGTCTCTGGCTGCCAGGCAGACGTGATCGCGCTCAGTCAGATTTTCCACGACAATGTGAGAGGTCCAATCCGGATTCTGATACCAAACCAGTCGGGATTTATCCTGAAGGACAATATCCGGTTTGCCGTCGGCATTCATGTCTGTTGCAGCCACTCCATAGCCTATAGTCACATTGCCATCGACGGTTATTGCGTCAAAAGATATGGGAGCAGCGCCTTTACCTGGGAGAGTTTCGCTTTGTATAGAAGTTTGAGGCAAGAGAATTGCTGCCAGCGAAATTCCGAGTAACTGAAATGGGAAAGTAATCTTCATATGACTAGAGATGGATGATTGTAATTGAACGCATCAGAACAGGCTGTTCACTGCCGTGCCGACTATACTGAGCGGACCTTGATCTTCCAGTCCTTCGGTTGCTTTGTCGACTTTTTGCAAGGTGAGACGCGCATTGTCATAGAGGGTGTCTTCATTGACCAATTTTCCGACGGCCCCACGTCCTTCATTAATTTTAGCCAGAATCTCTTTGAGACTCGTCATCGCGCTCGCGACTTCTCCGTACAACGAATCATCTGTCAGCAGTTTACCCAAAACACCTTCCCCCTTTCGAATGCCTTCCACAACGGCCTGAGCTTCTGCGATCAAGGACTGCACATCTCCTGAAGTGTTGTTCAAATTTTCAACTGCGCCAAGTGCGCTTTCGTAAAAGGTTTCATCCGCGATCAGTTTTCCAATGGTTCCCTGCCCTTCAGCCACCTGGGTAGTGATCGTTTCAACATTCTGCGCTATTTGTGAAATTCGAGGTTTGTTCTCCTCAATCATGTCGGTGAGTGGGCCGAGAAGGTTATTGATGCTGTCCCCGGTAAAACTTCTTGTCAGGTTTTCCACGCCTGCTGCGACATTGTCGAGTCGAGACATGATTGAGTTGATGTCGGGTTGGGTTTTGCTTTCAATCAGTGCATCTTCCTTAAGATCCGGTGAGGCTTCTGATCCAAAACTGATATCGACATAATTTTGTCCAAGCAATCCAGCGAACTTCACCGAAGCTGAACTGTCGGTTTTTAACGGCACATCCGCTTCGATTTCCAGAGTGGCTTGCACTTTTCCGTTTACGAGATCCAGTTCAGCCACTTTACCAATCGGGACACCTGCCATTTTTACCGTATCTCCGACTTTCAATTCATGCACGTGATCGAACTGAGCCCGAATGGTGTAATTCTCACTAAAGAAATTCGGGCTGCCGGCCATTTCCATGATCAGCACAAATGCAATCACAGTGATGGCAAAGAAAAAGCCGAGCTGTGTTTCTAGTGAGGCTTTCTTGTCTTTCATAAATGGAATGGTTTATCAGGTTAATTATTGTTTAATATAATCTCGGTGGTTTTGCAGGACTGAATACTCATATGTGATTTGGCGCTTTTTCGAAGCTTCAGGCATTTAAAAACTCCTGGA
>JAUIHU010000295.1 GCA_030432175.1 Verrucomicrobiia bacterium
GGCGAAACTTAACAGCCATCTCTTCATAGGAAGAAGGACGGGCGTCTTTATTGTGCGCCAGCATGGAGATGGGAGTGCCTAATGTTTTGCCTTCGAAAACACCTGACAAAATCTGGATCGTGTCCGTTTCCTTGCGAGGTGTCACAATACTGGATTGACCAGGACGGCGACGGTCCAGGTCGGGCTGGATGTCGGCTTCTGACAGTTCCAGCATGGGTGGGCACCCATCGACAACAACGCCTACCCCGCCACCGTGAGACTCTCCCCAGGTGGTGATTTTAAAAATCGTTCCAAATGTATTTCCCATGATTTTCCGGAGCAGAATGTAAGCAACAAACCTTGGGATGAAAAGCTCACATTTAGTTTTGTAGGACGGGTCGGATAGACTTCAGCTTTGTAGTGCAAAGCTGAAGGGAAAGAAAAACGCCCGGGGTTTCCGGGCGATGGTTTTGAAAAAAATCAGATTTTAACCCAGTTGCGGGATTCTGAAGATTGCTCAATGGCTTCCAGCACGCGCTGGTTGCGGAGTCCGTCTTCGAATGTGGGCTGGCCTGGTGTTCCGTCCATGACGGCGTTCACGAAATCAGCAAAGGTGTTCACGAAGGTGTGCTCATACCCCAGAATGTGTCCAGGTGGCCACCAGGATCCGGCGTAAGGATGCGCTCCGCCTTCAGTCACAATGATGTCGCGGAATCCTTTGCGGTCGTCCGGATCTTCATTGTTGAAATATTTCAATCGGTTCATGTCTTCAAAATCAAAGTACAATGATCCTTTGGAACCGTTGATTTCTAGGGTAATATGGTTTTTACGTCCCAGCGCAAAACGTGTGGCTTCGAGGTTGGCCATGGCCCCGTTTGCGAAACGTCCGATTGTTGTGACGGCATCGTCCACTGTCACTTCACCCATTTGGCGTTCTCCCGTGGATGCGCCACCGAGTCCGCTGCCTTTTCCGGCGGAGTCTTCCAGCGGACGTTGTTTGATGAATGTGTTCATGAAGGAGGAAACCTCCTCAAATTCACCCATCAGGTAACGCCCGAGATCAATGATGTGGGCGTTGATGTCTCCATGTGCGCCACTTCCGCTGACTCCTTTTTGTAAACGCCAGACCAGTGGGAATTCCGGATCTACGATCCAGTCCTGGGCATAGCGGGCGCGGTAGTGATACAGATCACCCAGGGTGCCATCTTCGATCATTTTCTTGGCCTGTGCAATGGCCGGGATCCGTCGATAGTTGTGGCACACCATGTGAACCACACTCGCTTTTTGCGCTGCGTCCAGCATTTCCTGGCACTGTGCCGGATCCATTCCTAATGGTTTTTCACAAAGGACATGTTTTCCTGCTTTGGCAGCTTCGATAGAAATTTCAGCGTGCGAGTCGTTCGGTGTGCAAACGTCGACAATATCGATTTCCGGCGAGTTGATGACCGCTTTCCAGTCGGTGGAAGCGTGGGACCAACCCAGCTCTGAGCGGGCTGCTTCGACGGCTTCAGGGTTACGACCGCAAATAGTGTGAAGTTCCACGTCGGCTTTCAGGTCGAAGAACCGAGGGGCCTGGCGCCAGGCATTGGAGTGCGCCTTGCCCATGAAGCGGTATCCGATAAGGGCTACTTTTAAGGTTTTAGACATAAGACAACTTGAATAAACTCAAAGTGACTCAAAATGTGATTGAGCTGGATGCCCCGTTATAGTTGTCTAGGATTTCCAAGTCAAACAGACTTGAACGTGGAATATGAGGATACATTTATTGAAGTCCAAGCTGCATCGTGCGGAAGTCTCAGGCGCCAGCCTGCATTATGAGGGCAGCATAACGATTGATGAAGATCTCATGGATCGCTCCGGATTGGTCCGGTATGAGCGAGTGCTTTGTGGCAATATGTCTAACGGATCAAGGTTCGAGACGTACGTTATTCCTGGTCCCAGGGGATCAGGAGCGATTGAGTTGAATGGAGCGACGGCCCGGCTCGGGCAAAGGGGCGATTTGCTAACCATCATGGCGTTTGCTGAAGTCGAAGCTGATCAGGCTCGGGACTGGAAACCCCGGATTCTGCTATTGGGCGCTCCAAACAATAAAATTTTGCGAGAATCAGAGAAATAATCAGATTGGCGTTTTCAACAGTTCGATCGGATTAGGAAAATGATTCCTGGTTTCGGGCTGAGATACAAAAAGAGTCCTTCTCGTATGTTTAAACCTACAACAAAACCCTGGACAGCTTCTGAGCTGGCGGAGCGTTTAAATGCAGACATTTTGGGATCCCCTGAACGGGTAGCTGGTCAGGTTGCCAATATGGAAGGCGCGCGGCCTGGATGTCTGGTGTTCGCTGAGAACGACCAGTATCTGGATCGGGCTATGTCCAGTCAGGCTTCTTTAATTCTGACAACCGCACCATTGGTGGAATCTTGGAAAGAGCGGAATCAAACTGAAGTTCCAGCCGATAAATCATTGCTGCTGACCCCAAACACACGAATCGCCTATGCTCGAGCGTTGGAACTATTTTTCCCTTTGGAACCAGCCAGACCGGGAGTGCATTCAACGGCTGTGATTGATCCAGGAGCCAAGGTGGATCCATCCGCTGAAATCGGAGCGCATTGTTATATTGGCGCGGGGGCCGTGATTGGAGCCAAGACGAAGTTGATGGATTCCGTTTCCATTGGCGAGGGCGTTCAGATAGGGGCGAATTGTTTGTTTTACCCACACGTCACTGTTTATTACGGATCAAAGTTAGGCGACTCTGTCGTAGTTCACGCCGGGACGGTTATTGGGTCGGACGGGTATGGATTTGTTTTTGATTCAGGTCAGCATCGAAAGATTCCGCAGATTGGCGCTGTTATCATTGAAAGTCATGTTGAGATTGGGGCTAACGTGACCATTGATCGAGGCGCTCAAGGGCCGACGGTGATTGGAGAGGGGACCAAAATCGATAATCTGGTCCAGATTGCCCACAACGTAAAAATCGGCAAAGGGTGTTTACTGGTGGCTCAGTGCGCTATAGCAGGTAGCTCCAGTCTGGGTGATTTTGCAGTGATTGCCGGGCAATGCGGGATTGCTGGCCACTTGAAAATTGGATCACAGGTAACACTGGCGGCGCAATCCGGAGTGATGCACAATATTCCTGATGGAGAAAAGTGGCTTGGCAGTCCTGCCAAACCCGATCGACAGACGAAGAAGGAGTGGTTAGCTCTCAATCGTCTTCCGGATGCGATGAAAAAACTGCGTGATTTGGAAAAAAGATTGGTTGCATTGGAGGAAGAAAACGCGAAACTCAAAAAAACAAATCTCTCTTGACAAAGTATCTTGACTTCATGAGGCGCTTTGATAGTTTCCTCGTTCTCTGATCCGATCATTTCGGAAAGCCTAAAGAGTCTTTTTCAAAGGATCCTCACGATTCTGGGGGATTGAAAGAGAATGCTGACGTTGGGAAACGTCGGCTTGTGAGTTGAATTTAAGGGAAAAACCGTGAAGACCTATTTGCCAGAAAATAATCCGGAAAATCGTCAATGGCGTATTGTGGACGCCGATGGGAAAGTGCTGGGACGCCTTGCTGCCCAGATTGCCGATACCTTGCGTGGCAAGGACAAGCCTACCTACACACCACACCTGGACACAGGTGATTTCGTCGTCGTCGTCAATGCTGAAAAAGTGGCTTTGACCGGCAAAAAAGAAGAGCAGAAAAAGTACATGTTCTTCTCAGGATGGCGTGGAAACGAGAAATACATTTCACTTTCAGACATGCGTGCTAATCATCCGGACCGTATCATTCGCGCTGCTGTCAAAGGGATGCTGCCGAAAAATCGTCTTGGAAGAAAAATGCTGACCAAATTGAAGGTTTATAAAGGGCCGAACCATCAGCATGAAGCTCAAAAACCAACTGAACTGAAATACATCCACTAAGCGCCACCAGGGTAGGGTTTAAATCTAATTTTTTCTATGTCAGAAGGAGAAAACAACGTTAACGAAACGACTCCAGCTCAGGAAACAGCAGCTCCGGCGGCCACAGAAGCCACCGCCACTGCAACTGTTCAAAATCTGGATTCCATCGGCTCTGAGCTTCCTGCTGAGCCAGCGCCGATCAAATTTGCTGACCCTGAGCCAGGGAACAGGACGTCGTAAATCTGCCGTCGCCAGAGTGCGACTCGCTGCTGGTTCTGGAAAAATCACTATCAATGGGAGAGATCCGGTTGACTATTTTAAGGTTGAAAACATGCGTGAGTTTGTTTTCATGCCCTTCAAGGCTACGGAAACATCCGACAAGTTTGATGTTAAAATCAATGTCAAAGGCGGTGGAATCTCCGGTCAGGCTGGCGCAGTTCGCCACGGTATTTCCCGGGCGCTGTTGGAACTCGATACCAACTTCCGCCCTTCATTGAAGTCTGAAGGTTACCTGACTCGCGATCCGCGTAAGAAAGAACGTAAGAAGTACGGTCAACCTAAAGCCCGCAAACGTTTCCAATACAGCAAGCGTTAATCATTCATCCATTTTATGGTTTCAATGGAAGCCTTGCGCGCTCTTCAATGAGTTGTGCGAGGCTTCTTTTTTTTTATTATTATTATACATATATTGATATGAGCAGCACCTCCACTCTCAAGGTTGGCATCGTCGGCGCATCCGGTTATGCAGGCGAAGATTTGGCCAGATTAATCATCGGACATCCCGGAGTTGAACTTGCCGTTGTGACCTCCCGTCAATACGATGGCAAAGAGTTCGGTTCCGTCTATCCGCGCTTTGCACAATTCCCAAAGATTCAAGGATTGAAATTTACGAATCCGGAGCCTGAGGAAATTAAAAGTCAGGTGGATCTGGTTTTCCTGGCTGTGCCCCATGGCGTCGCCACAGAGTATGCCCGCCCTTTGCTGAACGCAGGCATCCGAGTTATCGATCTGAGCGCAGATTTCCGACTCAAGTCGGCTGCGGTTTATCAGGATTATTATGGAGCAGAGCACTCGGATCCCGAGTTATTGGAGAAATCCGTTTATGGCTTGCCGGAAAGAAATCGCGAAGCCATTCGAAAGGCTCAGTTGGTGGCGTGTCCTGGTTGTTATCCCACCAGTATTTTGATCCCGACTTTGCCCTTGCTGGAGAGAAAGCTGATCCGTCCCGATACGATTATCGCAAATTCCTTGAGCGGTGTCAGTGGCGCAGGACGTAAGGTTGCGTTGGATTTCCTGTTCGTGGAATGTAACGAAAGCATGCGCGCTTATGGTGTACCACGCCATCGGCATATTTCAGAAATTGAACAGGAAATGAATGGAGTCATTTCGGGAGAGCAAAAGGCATGCATTCAGTTCATTCCGCATTTAATTCCTGTCAGCAGAGGGATTCACACAACGTTATATTTAGATCCAAACCCTGCTCTTGGGTCAGGGGATCAATTTGATGAGAAGGCTTTCTTAAGTTCAGTTGAAAGCGCCTGGAAAGAAGCTTATGTGAACGATCCATTTGTCAGGGTATTGAATCAGTTCGACGACAATAGGTTACCTGATACAAAAAACGTACTGCAAAGCCAGTTCATCGATATTGCCTGGAAATGGGATCCGCGCACTCAGCGGTTGTTGGGTTTTAGTGTGATTGACAATCTAACGCGAGGGACTAGCGGACAGGCAGTGCAATGTATGAACCTCATGCTGGGGTTGGATGAAACGATGGGGTTGTTTTGAGCAACAGTTCAACGCAACAGGTCTTCCAATTCTGAAAGCGAATACAGATCCAGAATCGCTTCAGAAATTTTATCCAGTGTTGTGATATCTGAGCCATCGAGTTTTGATTTCAAATCGGAAGTGAGTGGTCCGAATTTTCGAGTAAGCAAATGGGAAATCAGTTTTAGTAACTTCGTCTTCCCTACTTCAAGACCTGCTGTCCGACCCTCTTCTATACCTACCGCTTTCCCTTCCTCAAGCCCTGCTGTTCGTCCTTCCTTACGGCCTTGTTCGATGTATTGAACAGACCAGTCCATGGTGTTGTTGTCGATGCTCATAATGATTTGTTCAATGGTATGGAGTTCTTGTAATTCTATATTAGGCATTCTGGTTGGTAAAAAGAAATGGATCAACCAGGAGACC
>JAUIHU010000296.1 GCA_030432175.1 Verrucomicrobiia bacterium
ACCATGCTGCTGTTCCTGTCCAGCATGCTCACTGGAAGTCATGACGCCAGCCAACTGCCGGTGGTTCTTGTGGGTGGAGGGGCTGCCGGAGTTCAGGGTGGACAGGTATTGAATTATCGCGATCAGTCCGAACGTCAGCTATGCCGACTGTTCCTTTCTTTGATGCAAAAGTTGGATGTCCAGGTCTCGGCATTCGGGGATGCGACGAGACCTTTGGAAGAGGTTTAGGAAAGGATGATGGATGCAGGGGCTCGCCTTGCGCGTGCCCTTTTAGGCAATCGGACCGGGGTTTGAAGGTTGAAGGTTGAAGGTTTTTCAACCCCCAGCCTTCAACCTTCATTCTTCCCCTCTGCTATTCTTCGAAGAAGTTGACCTTACCGGATTTGACGTCGTAGACGCCTCCGACGACAGCGATTTTCCCTTGTTCCAAGAGGTCATTTAAGACGGAGCTTTCCTCACGGATCCTTTTCAACGTTTGTTCCGTGTGGACTTTGGCAACCTCATCCAGAAAATGTTCGTCTGATAAACTCACCGAACCATCCCATGACTTTTCAGCGGATTCCACTGCGGACTCGAGACTGGTGGTGATTGATTTTAAATTCGGACTGACCGAATGATGCGTTGAACCAGGTTCATTCCTTTCGGATTCCATCGTTTGCGCGGTAGCTTTGATAGCGCCACAACGGGTATGACCCAGTATGACTATTAGTTTTGCTCCGGCATTGGCGCATCCAAACTCAATACTTCCCAGTACTTTGTCAAATGCGACTCCACCCGCAATTCGAATACTGAAAAGCGTTCCGAGTCCCTGGTCAAAAATCAGTTCTGGTGACGTGCGCGAGTCCATACAATTGAGTACTACAGCCAAAGGTGACTGCTGACTCGCTGTGCCTCCAATCTGGCGAGGCCAATCTCTGGAAATCGGCTCTCCCTTCACAAATCGCTCATTTCCATCCTTTAATAACTGGTAAATTTCATCCGGATTTAAATTCTGCTGTGTTTCCGGGGTAACAAGATCCACTTCGTGAAGATGATCTTCAATTTTAAAACTATTCTTAAATCCTAACAAACTCAGTTTCAATGACCTTGCCGGAGCGGTTTTTGTTTTAAAATCATGAATTAGATCTAGAATGTCTGGATCAATGTAGCGCGTATTTCTTGCGTCAATGATCAGGTGCTTGTCAGATGGAACCGATTCCAGCGCAGAAATCAGAGCAGCTCTGTTCAGGAAACTGACCTGGTTAGCCAGGACGATTCTTTCTGTATCTCCTCCTGGATGTTTTTCTGTCACCCGTGTCATTGGGTTGCGCAGGTTACTTGCTAAAATGAAGAAAACGCTCACCAATAAGCCAACCAAAATTCCAATGAGCAAATCGGTAAGGACAATGGCTAATATGGTGATTACAAAAGGCAAAAACTGGAATTTCCCTTCTTTCCACATGGTTTTGAATAAGTCAGGGCTGGCCAGTTTAAATCCAGTGACGAGAAGGATGGCTGCAAGGGATGCCAATGGGATTAAGTTCAACATTGGCGCAAGAAACAGAATACTTCCTGCGAGAAAGATCCCATGAATAAAGCAGGAGAGTTTCGTCTGCCCACCAAAGTTGATGTTAACCGAACTTCGCACGATCACGGAGGTGAGAGGCAAACCACCCAATGCGCCACAGGTAATATTACCGACCCCTTGTGCAACCAATTCGCGATTCGGCGGAGAAACTCTTCGTTTTGGATCGAGATTATCAACGGCCTCTAAGTTCAATAATGTTTCCAGTGAAGCGACGATTGCAACAGTGATGGCCGCCACATATATGGCGCTATTGGTGATCATTGAAAAATCAGGAGTGGCAAACAGCTCTGTAATTCCGGCCATTCCTTCTGCTGAAGGAACCTGCACAAGGTGAGATGACTGAATTAACCAGGAGCCACCCACCTGCCTGAACATCCACTCAAATCCGATTCCCAGTCCAACGACAACCAGGGGGGCTGGAATAGGAACTTTCTTGATTGGCAATCGGTTCCAGTAAATTAATAACAATAATGATACAAAACCCACCACCGTAGCTCCGGGGTGAATGGCAAGAAAGGTCTGATAGATTTCACTGAAAGTGTTCTCCCCATCCGGCTGAGCAAAGGTTAAGTCCCCAACGTAATCAGGATCATGCCCAAAAAGGTGAGGGATTTGTTTCAAAATCAGAATGATCCCAATCGCAGAAAGTAACCCCTTAATAACACTGGAAGGAAAAAAGACCGCTATGGTGCCTAGTTTGAAGGATCCCATCGCTAACTGAATGACTCCGGCAATCATGACCGCGAGCAAAAGCGCTTCGAAAGATCCAAGTTTATCAATTTGTGTGGCGACAATTGCGGTCAACCCAGCAGCAGGCCCACTGACACTGGTTTGAGATCCACTAATCCAAACGACCAGCAAACCTCCCACTATACCACTCACCAATCCTGATGACATGGGAGCGCCAGAAGCCAGCGCAATGCCCAGGCAAAGGGGCAATGCCACTAGAAATACCACCAATCCTGCGGATAAATCCTTGGGAAAGGTCCTGCTAAAAGAAGATTCAGATGTGCTCATAGAATCAAACCAGACTCACCTTCCTTTCCTTTCGGATGAACAGCGGAACCAACGCTGAGTTCTCCAGAACCGGAATGGGTGAATCTAAAAATTAGACTAATCAATCAAACGATTTAAAGAATCTAACACTCTTCGTACTAAAAGCACTCTTTGTATGCAAAAAAATTCACACTTCGCGCAGCAAAATGCCCTCCTCTTCCGTTTAAAATCGAATTATTTTTCCGAGTCGTCGTTTTTGGGGCGTGATTTCAAAGAAATCAATGCAAAGAATCCAAAGAGCAAAGCGATAGCCGCACAACTCCAATAGGGAGCTTCTGGACCGAATTCATACATGCCGCCGGCAAAGAAAGGTCCGAAAATTCGTGCAAGGCTGCCTGCGCTTTGAGCTACTCCAAGAGTTTCTCCCTGGGCTTTGTCGTCTGTCAGGATGGAGATCAATCCAAAAGTGGGAGGTCGATTCATGCCTGATCCGATCGCAAAGAGCGCCAGACTGACCAATAGAAGCGTAACTGATTGAGCTAGAGGTAAAGCAAACAGTCCGACAGCAAAAACGAAGAAACTCGCGACCACTAATTTGCGTTCCCCAAATTTCTTCACCAACCTGCCAATTAATCCACCTTGAATCATCGCAGAAGTGAACCCGCAAAAGGTAAAAAACCAACCAATACGCGTTTGATCATATTCAAAGTTATCTTCGAGTAATAATCCGAGAGTGGTTTCAAAACAGGTAAAACAAAACGTAGCAATAAAAAATAGTCCGACCAGCAATCGAATTTGTGGCTGCGCCATGACAGATTTCCATCCACGACTTGTCGCCTTGGGGAGTTCGGTTGAGTCCGGGGAAATCTCCGGTTTTCTACTCTCTTTCAAAACAAAGACAGCCATCAGAAAATTGACGAGGCAAATACCGCTCGCCACCCAACCTGGTCCGGTCAATCCAAACGCATCAGCGCTGAAAGATCCAATAGCTGGACCAAAAATAAATCCCAGTCCAAAAGCCATTCCAACCAATCCCATGCGTTTGGATCGATTTTCCTTGTCACTGATGTCCGCCATGTAAGCAGAAGCGACAGTGATATTGGCCCCACAAATTCCGGCAAAGATCCTGGAAATCAAAATCCACCATAAGGCAGCGCTGGATGTTTGCCCTGAAGCGATCGCAAATAATGCGTAGGAAAGGGTGGATCCCATCAAGCTCACCAGCAGTACAGGTCTTCGGCCGATTTTATCAGACCACCGCCCCCAGATTGGGGCAAACAGGAATTGCATGATTGAAAAGGAAGCCATTATGGCTCCAATCAGAAGCCCGCCTGCTTCAAACTGTCTGGAGTAAATCGGGAGAAGCGGCATGACGATACCGAACCCGACCAGATCGATGAAAACTGTTAGGAAAATGATAAGGAGCGATGGGCGCTTGGTAGAATCCATAAAATGTTTATCCGGAATTAAATGCTTCTTGGCTAACTCAAGCCAGTTTTCGGCTTAAAACAAATCGAGTTAATTCAATTAAATCAAAGTTGGGTTTACATTACTTGGACGAGTTTATTTCGCCAAGACAGTGTTGGGTGTCTAATGAGTACCCAGCTAAAAAAGCCGACGCCTCCATTGGGCGTTTACCCTCCAATTGAAGGCAACTAATTTCGAGAGCTGATCCTTCACCGCAGCCGATGACTAATCTACGTTGATTTATAGCCGATTTATCTGGCCGTCCTGGAGTTGAATGGTCAACCTTGGTGTCGATTTCAGCAAGATGAGCGCGAATTATTTTCAGACGTTTCTGATGGAATGTTCCACTATTTTGAGAAGCAACATAACAAGTTGTTTCAGCGCCTGGCCATGGAGTTAAAGCGCGGATCTGCAGGTCGATATTTTTTGCGTTGAGATTCCAGTCAATCCATCCGTCTTCACGAGTAATTTTTCGGGCATAAGTGGACTCCTGGTGATTTTGCTCTACAAACTGACAACGATTCAGAATGAAATCTTCAAGTCGATCAGACAATAAATTGGCTCCCTGTGATGCCAGTCGATCATGCAGCGTTTGAGCGGTATCTGTTGATGAAATGGCTGTACGTGTCCAGGCAAACATGTCACCGGTGTCCAGACCGGCGTCCATTCGGATCAGTGTGACACCCGTTTCATCTTGCCCATCCCACAAAGCCCACTGGATCGGGGCCGCTCCACGATACTTTGGTAAAATAGACCCATGGATATTGACGCAACCATATTTAGGAATATCGAGAAGATTTTGCTTCAGAATCTGTCCATAGGCAGCGACGACACCCACATCCGGGGATAAGTCGCGAACCGTATTTAAGAAAGTCTTGGATCTGGCTTTCTCTGGTTGGAGCGCCGGCAAGTTCAATTCCATAGCCAGTCTTTTAACAGGTGAAGGTTGAAGTTTCATCCCGCGTCGACCGGGGCGATCTGGTTGAGTTACCACAGCAACAACTTCAAATTTGTCATTTCTCTCAGCCAATTTCTTCAACCCGGGAACAGCAAAATCAGCTGTTCCAAAATAAATCACGCGATATCCTGGCATAGTCAGAAAGATCAATAATCCGGCAAAGCTCTGCTCATCTCATGAGCGATGGCATACATTGTTTTCAGTGGAGGTTGAGAAGAATCAATTTTGCAAATCAAATCTGATCCATAAAAATCCAGAACAGGACGAGTCTCAGTCTCAAAGACCTTTAAACGGTTTTCGATAACTTCCACGTTAGCGTCATCCAAGCGGTTTTCTCTGAGAGCGCGGCGCTGCAACCGCTGAATAATCTGATTTTTATCCGGGCAATCCAGGTACAGAGCCATCAGTGGATCAATAGAATCCCGCAGCAGCATGGCCTGCTCCACATTTCTTGGAATGCCATCCAGAACGAGGACATCCTGTTCTGGAGAGAACTCACCGGACTGCGTCTTAGCCTGGATGGTGTTCCGCCAAAGATCCACGGTCAGGGAATCAGGAGCCAACTGCCCTTTACTGGAGTATTCCATGAAAGTCTTTCCCAATGAAGTTCTGGGTGACAGCTCTCGAAAAACGTCTCCGCATGAAAAGTAAAAAACATTTGGGATCTGGCCTATAATTCGGCCCTGGGTTCCTTTTCCGGAACCTGGAGCGCCGATCAACAAAATGGCTTTATATTTCATTAATCTATCGTCCTGACTTCTATAGCAAAGTCATTCGCTACAATGACTGCGATCTGAATTGGACCATTCAGCTGAATAAAAAAGCGCGCCGGCCAGTAAATGCCTGGGCGCGCAAAATCAGAATGACCTTTTCCAAAGATTATCGACAGATCAAGTCGATCACTAATCATCCTTGTGTTTCACCTGAATGGAGGTGATTTCATTAAAGGCGATTTTTTGCTCTTTAGCTCCTGTGTTGGGCAGCATGGCGTACATATCAGACCCGGTAATACGGCTGATACGTTTTACCCTGTAAGAATTCTTCACAGT
>JAUIHU010000297.1 GCA_030432175.1 Verrucomicrobiia bacterium
CGAAAGTTCGTACACCTTACCCGGGGAGGCCTCCGATGTGAGAGCGTCGGAGGAGTCAGCAGAGGCCATAGTAGTGAAGAGACTGATGGAAACATCAGATGAGCGAAGGGCCGAAGAACCAAGAGAAAGAGAAAAACCAATCCTTGACACCCAAGAATTTCTTACCCGGTTAATCCCAGGATTTCTTGGACGTTAAACTTCTTTTATGAAAAAATACTTTTATTATATACTTAAGTGCGGTGTTATAATGTTTCTTTATAATTCTGCAAAAGGGGAAGTTTTCGATGATTTCTCGACAGGTGAATTTTCGATGAGTAGTTCAGGTCAAGAACCGCAACAGGTGTCTTCATCTTATGATTCGGATTTTTTCTCAAAGAGAGAGGTTCAAGGATATGGTTTTTCAGGGAAGAACTGGACAGCATCTCTTGACCCGGAGACTGGAGGAATAGACTACTCAGTTATAATCGATCCACCTCAAACCAGTCCAAGAACCTTTTTAGGGATCAGGTATATCAATGATGAAGGGCCTTTTGACTTCAGCGGGTTTGAATCTTTTGAAATTAAGTACACAAATTATAGTGGAAAAGGAGAACTACTTGGTTTTCTGGGGGCGTTCCCGACATTTGGTGTCGAGTTTTCCAAACCATTCGATGAATCCGGCTCAATTTCAATCCCGATTTCACAATTAGGAACTCCTGAGCAAATAAGATCTTCCCAACAGTTGGAGTTCAGATTCATTGTTTCACAAGACCGAGATGGAGTAACTGGATTCGAAATCAATATACAGGAAATATCAATTGTCCCCGAACCCACTACATGTTCACTGTTCTTGCTGGGTGGCGCTCCGTGGGTATGGAGATGTTTCAGGGCGAAGGTATCCCGGAAACTCTGGTAACGCGTATAACCCTGAAAGAATGGTAGCATTTGGGATACAACGGACAGGGGGCATTCCTGCCCTCTCTAAGAGTGGCTGCGGGGACAAAGATGTCCCCGCTCCTAAGGGCAACATCATTTTGAAAAAAACAAGTTGGACATCCAACAAATTCCAACCTCAATTCGTAATCCCTAATTTTTAATTTTTTAGGATCCAATCTCTCAAAGCCAGATGTCCTCCCTCTTCCGCCAATCCTGCCAGGTTAGCATCGAATGTTGGATCACGCAGGTCGGGGTTCATTCCTCGTTGGATCAACATTTTGACGACCGCATCGTGGCCTTCAATACATGCCCAGTGAGCTGCGGTTCCTCCGAAAAATCCTTCAAAGTACATATCCGCTCCGTGATCCAACAAATAACGAACCGCCTCCAGACGTCCATGGCGTCCTGCAAAATAGAGCGCCTCCGCCAGATTTTGGTTGTCCTTTTTTTGGTTGTCCAATTCGACTAAACCAGAAAGGGTTGGGGACCTTCATCGACACTGGAATCACCCTTGTTGAATGGATTTCCTGAAATGGACAACGTCGGCGCGCCTGAAGGTGTGGATTTGCAGGAACCTTCTTTGCGACAGAAGCTGGAATGGGAAAGCGAATTGCTGGGATGTGTGATGAGCCGGCATCCACTGGATTATTATTGGAATGTAGCCTGGGAGACGTATTGCCCGATTCGGGATCTCAAAAAATACATCGGGAAAAAAGTGACCATCTGCGGACGCGTTGTGGAAAGCCGCGCATTTCATCAGGTGACCGGAGAAATGATGAAGTTTCTGACAGTCGCCGATTACACAGGTATGCTGGGAGTGGATTTATTCGCCAGAGCTTACCGAAAGTACGGAGCGCTGACTGGGCGTTATCAAACGTTGCAGATTGAAGGTGTGGTCAATGGATTCGAGAATGGCGTTGGAGTGACGATGAATGGAGTTCGGGTCAGTCCGCCTCGCGAGCGTGGTTCCGCGATCAGGCGCCAATGACTCGTTGTAGCTCTTTTTCGAGGCTGGCCTGATCAAATGGCTTGCTGATAAAGGCATTCACCAGCGCCCGCGTTTCATCGGTTAAAGTGGTTTCGCTTCCGACACCGCTGACGGCAATGATCTTATGTTCGGGGTCCATTTTCTTAAATGTTTTGATCAAAGCGTTGCCATCCATAATAGGCATCATCAGATCAGTAATGGTCAGATCAATTTGGGAATGTTGTTCTACAAAAATCGAAACTGCTTCTGCGCCATTTGAAGCTGCGATAGAATTGTATCCCAATTTTTCTAAAGTTTTTTGCAACAGTATGCGAATTGATGTTTCGTCATCGACGACAAGAATGTTTTTATGAATGGTTGATTGGGAGTCGGCGCTTTTGCTGACTGGAACTTGATGGATGCGTTTGGTGGGGATGTTGGATCTGAGTGCGCTTGGGAGATAGATAGTGAATGTAGTTCCCTCTCTTTCTCGTGAACGCAGATGAATGAAGCCACCATGACTTTGGATGATTCCAAGAGTCGTCGATAAACCGAGTCCGGTTCCTTCACCAAATGGTTTGGTGGTAAAGAAAGGATCATAAATGCGATCCTGGATTTTTTTCGGAATACCCGTTCCTGTGTCCTCAACTCGAATTCTGACAAATGCTCCCGGATCAAAATCCGGTGGTAGAATTCCATCGCCCTTCCTGAGATTGCAGTTTTCTGCGTGCAATGTCAGCGCCCCACCGGATGGCATAGAATCTTTTGCATTCAGACAGATATTGAGCAGAGCCTGGTGGAGTTGAGTTGCATTTCAATGAACCTGATAGAGATCCGTTTCTCCGGTTGAAGTGAATTGAATATTTTTTGGGAAAGACTCACGGATAAATTTCTGGATGTCCTGAATGATGGAAATGGGTTGAAGAGTCTTTTGCTTCAATCCTTGAGACCCGCGGGCGTAGTCCAGCAATTGACGGATCATTCGGGCGCCACGTCTGGCATTCTCTGAGATGGTTTCCAGCACTTCAATCTCCATGGGATTGAGATGTTTGGTTTCAATCAAATCCGTTCCCATGACGATCGGAGTCAGCAGGTTGTTCAGATCGTGAGCAATTCCGCCTGCAAGAGTTCCGATGCTTTCCAATCGTTGAGAGCGCAGCGCTTGCAAATGCATCTGGTGTTCCTTGGTTACATTGACGTGCATGATGACGGCTCCATCATGTTGGCCGGGTGTTACTGCCGTAATGGTCAAACGAAACCAGCGTTCTTCGTCTGGACTGTGACAAGGATATTCAAGATTGAATTCGTTGATTTCTCCGCTGAGGACTGACTCGAGTCCACGAGCCACTCGAACCGCTTCCTCTGAACAATCCCCGTGAGCCAAATTGCAGATCTCAATATAGTTCTCTCCAATACTGAAGTTGGGGCTATCCAAACCATTAGCTTCGCCAAAACGTTTCCAGGCGACATTCACAGCTTGGATTACCCCGTTGGCATCGACCAGAGCGACATGTGCCGGCAAAGCGTCAAACATGGCCTGCCGTTCCTTGAGGTGGGCTTGCAGCTGCTTTTCATTCGCTTCCAGAGCAAGTTGAAATTTGTGTTCTCGGGTGAAATCAAGAAACCCGCAAAGGTACATGTTTTTGTTGAACTTTGGGTCCAAAATTCGAGCTATCGAAGCTTCGACATATTTGTTTCGACCGGATCCTGTAACAATTTCCAAACGACATCTGGAGCTACTCTTATAGTCGGAAACGAGATCCAAAGCCTCATGAAGCGACTGCCGATTTCGGTCTGAGAAAAATTTTTGGAAAAACCGGTTGCTGATATCATCCGGACCGAGTTCAAACAATTCCCTGGCAGCCAGATTGACTCGGATCACATTTCGATCGACGTCCAGCTCGACATAGGCCACAGGCGCCTGATCGAACAAAGTTGAAAAGTGTCGCCTGGACTGCTCAAGTTCCACCTGGGAACTCTCCAACTCCTCTTTTTGCATTTCCAGTTCGATCTGGTGAATGCGGAGTTCTTCGACAACTTTTTCCAGAGACTGATTAGAGTCTATGGAATCAGGATTTTGTTGCGCTTTTTGTTCGGCTAACTTGCGCAACTTGACGAGATCAGTATTCATAGGATTTCTATAAAAGGACTCATACTATTCTGCAGATACTATCTTGGGCGAGATATCTACAGCTGTCAGAATTAGTCCCTGGATGAGTCCGTTTTCTTTGCGATACGGGATCATCCGAATCAGCGCTCGGCTGGATGTTCTTGAATTATTTACTTCGGTTTCTTCTTCTTGTTTCGTTTTGATCACCCGTTTTGCCATAGAGATGGCATCCGGAAAATCCAAAGTCCTGGAGACGATTTCAAGAGGGGCTCCGTTGTCAGAATCCTGTAAACCCAGAATGTCTGCCATTCCGGTGGACATCTTACGGATTCTTAAATCTGCATCCACGATCATGACCGATACCCGTGAGATGGCCAACAGATTATTGATATCGTTGGTTAAATCGATCAGTTCAGTGATTCGGCTCTGATTCTCAGCGTTGACGGTGTGCAGTTCCTCGTTGACCGATTGCAATTCTTCATTGGAACTCTGAAGCTCTTCGTTGGAAGCCAGCAACTCTTCGTTGGCGGCCTGCAATTCCTCATTGGAGGTTTCCAATTCTTCCACCGTGGCTTGCAGGCTTTCTTTGGTGTAGGTCAGTTCCTGCTCCAATTATTCGATGCGGTTGTGCTCGGCATCTGATCTATTGGTATGTTTGTGATCCTCTGAATCCGCGCTCAAATCTGGCTTCTCCTCAATGATAATCAGGCGCATGTGAGGGGTGTCTACCGATTGTTTCAATAAAGAGACGCGAATTCTAAGTGTCAATTTGGTGTCGCTGAGATTGAAAGGAATATTATCATAGACAAACTCTTTGGCATAATTGGTGACCCTGGCTTTATGAAGCGCTGTTGCCAGAGCTGTAGCCAATGGACGGTCTGCGAGCTTCAGTAGATTTCCGGAAAAACCACCCTGGGGCAGTTTTAGATATTTGTGAATGCCTCCCAGCAGGTGAAGAACTTCGTCGTTCTCGTCAATGATAGCGCAGGCAGGACCGGAAGTTTCGATGATTTGACGATAGATTTCATCCGCCTGACCGTAGAGAGGCCCGCGCGGATTTCGGCGTTGAAAAGTGGACGACAAAGCCGGGATTGAAAATTTCCGAGAATACTTTTGCCCGGTTGGAAAATCCGCTGGTTTTGGACCTCCCGAGGATCGTTTCTGAAAAATTTTGTAACGATGGTTGATGGAATCGTAATAGTTGGTTAAATCGCCAATCATTTCACTTGGCCCCAAAAACAGGAATCCTTTCCGCTTGAGCGAATAAGTGAAATTCGACAGAACCTGGAGCTGGACGGAATTTTGAAAATAGATCAGTACATTGCGACAACAAATGAGATCCAGCTTATTAAATGGAGGGGCCGTCAATAGATTGTGTCGAGCGAAAATGACCATACGCCGGACTCGGCTTTTCAATTGATAGCCGTCCCCGACACGTTCGAAATACTGTTTCAGTCTTTCGGGCGAGAGCTGGGATACCTCACTGAAGTTATAAATTCCAGAACTGGCCGTGCTGATGGATGTGGGAGAGATATCTGTTGCAAATATTTTTACATCGTTGTGACGGTCTATGGACCGCATGACTTCATCCATCAAGATAGCGATGGAGTAGGCTTCCTCACCGGTGGCGCAGCCGGCCACCCATATTCTGATTGTCTCAGCGGGAGCGGACTTCTCCAGAATTGAAACCAGAGTTTTTTCACGCAGCATTTCAAAGGCATCCTGATCTCTGAAAAACTGAGTCACGCAGATCAGGAATTCGTTCTCCAGAACAGCTATTTCATGATTGGATTGCTGAAGGAACTGATAATACTCTTCCAGGCCTGATAGGCGATTGACGGAAATTCTTCGTTCGATCCGGCGATCAATCGTGGCCGGTTTGTAGTGGGAAAAATCTACCCCGCAACGATCGCGAAGCAGGGAGAAGATTTTCCGCATCAACGTCTCCGTCTCGTTTTCTTCACGCAGGATAACCTTCTCACGGGAGATGTAGGGATGTTGGATGAACCTCACCAGTTCCTCCGGCATTCTTTCAGGAGCCA
>JAUIHU010000298.1 GCA_030432175.1 Verrucomicrobiia bacterium
CCTTCACCCGACGGTACGATTTGTCGCTCTTGAGATCCTCATACACCACATTGGCCGGCAGCAATAAATGCCCCCACTCCGCATCCTGATATCCATGCCCCGCAAAGTAGAACACCAGTAAATCCTCAGGCCCCAACCCCTCTCGCAACTCCCTCACCGAATGCTCAATCGTGTGGTTGTCCACCTTGATCGAGGACATTTCACTCGTCAGCAATCGTGTCCGAGAAAAACCACAATCATCCAA
The DNA here is from genome assembly GCA_030432175.1 of Verrucomicrobiia bacterium. Lineage (GTDB taxonomy): Bacteria > Verrucomicrobiota > Verrucomicrobiia > Limisphaerales > JAUIHU01 > JAUIHU01. The sequence continues at coordinate 245 of JAUIHU010000298.1, forward strand.
CACACCCTTCATCAACGTCGCGTCACTCACCGCCCAGTCCAGATTCGTGATCTGGTCATCCTGATAGCGATTCACTCCTACGATGACGGCGCGCTTTTCCATGGCTGGTTGAGAGTAAACTGAATCCGTCCGAATTTGGCCACTCTTTTTGGAGGGTTGAGTGTTGAAGAGAAGCTAAACATCACGAGCGTACTAAGCCTCTTGCTTGACGAATTTATGATCAATGTAGAGTGTGCTAAGAAAGTCATGAGGTGAGGATGAGGAAATGTTTTTGCAGTCCTGCTTTATTACTCGTATCTTCTTAAGCAACTTTTCTGCTTTTACGCGATGACGAAATTTTCGCCAAGCTGAAGCCTAGCGTTCCCAAAGACGTCACTCAATTTTAATATCAACCATAGCATCCTTCTCAGCACAAATATATTAATATCATTTCAAAGGGAGCTCCCTTCGTTCCGTCTGATGCTCCGAGCTTCGTTCTATCGACATTCCAATTCCAGATATATTTTTAGGTGCTGGTCTTAACGCCAAACGGAAACCTAAATCATTATATTTGTATGAAGGCAAATCAAAGTCTCGGTTAGCCGATCGACAACTCTTCTCCAAGTACCGCCAGGAACCGCCCCGGAAGATGCGGTAAATGCCCGAAACAGGACCACGAGGGTTAGTGGCAGGCATGAACGGATATCCTCCTTCCCAATCTTCACACCATTCCCAAACGTTACCACTCATGTCATATAGTCCCCATGCATTGGGAAGCTTACTGCCTACAGGTTGAGAACCCTCCTGATCAGCATGTGGATTTGTCCAGTAGCCTTCATCGGCATTCTTTTCATACCAACAATACTTTTTCATGAAGCTTTCATCTGAGCTAACTCCCCAATAAAATCTAGTCTGTGTGTTAGAACGGCATGAGTATTCCCATTGAGCTTCTGTTGGAAGTAAATACGCATATCCGTCCGGCAATCTACCAGCTGAACTCTCTTTTAAATTCAATTTTTTGATAAAACTTTGCGTGTCTTCCCAAGACACGTTTTCCAACGGAGCTTTGATCCCTGTATCACGGAAATGACTGGGGTTATTTCCCATCAGAGTTTTCCATTCTTCTTGTGTTACTTCATATTTTCCAATCCAAAAACCTTCTGTCAATGTCACCTCATGCTGCTTTTCATCAATGTCTCTTTTCAATTCATTCTCTGGACTCCCCATAAGGAATGTTCCTGGATCAATCCAAACCATTTCTAATTCAAGCTCTTTTATAGTGTAATCTTCTCCTTTTTGAGGAGGCGACTCATCACTTTGAAATTCATCATTTAATTTTGGAGCTGAACCCAGAGGTTCAGATAAATCGCTTAGCTCAATCTCTTTAATAATTTTAGAAAATGAATTATTAATTTCTTCACCTAATGGCTTATCTTCTGTTGGAGATTTGATAGCTGTTAAACTTTCTACATTTCCTTCAGAAGCGGAAAGCGTTCGCACACCGACTATTTCGCTGATCCGCGACCTTTTATTCGACCGACTAATTCCAACCAAACCGTAATAATAATTAGTCTCCGGACTTAATGGTCCATCCAGATAATTATCACCGTCAATTAACCTTGTATGTATTGGACTCAAACTTTGTGGGGTTTTTCCTCGATATAATTCATACTTTTTAGCTCGAACATGATCATTGGATAGATCCGCCCTCCAATTCAGCTGTATATACGGTTTACCATCTTTCCCTGTTGACGGGGTCAACTTCAGCCTTTGTGGCGCATTGGGCGCTGGTGGTTCCCATTGACCTTCATCTCCTTCCCCTAATTCGGTACTACTTTCTCCAGAAAATTCTCCTTTTACGAAATACTGATAAGTTTTCATTGGCTCGGCGCTTTCATCTAAGAATTCCATTGATCCTGATCGACTGTTAAAATTTTTAATTTCCTCTAATTTCGCCTTACCGGAAAGTTCTTTTCTAAATAAGACATATCTTTTAACACCGTTGACCGCTTTCCAACTTACCTTAACTCCGTATTCCCCTCCCATCAAATAACCGTCTCTGGCATCCACTTCTATTGGCCGTTTATCCACATTGTTTGAAACACATTTTCCAAATCCAAGCACTATGGCCAGTGCTAAAACAAACCCAATCAAAACCCACATGGGTTTCCAAGACTCTGCACCTTTGATCTCAGGTAAACCATCACCTTCAGTTGATTTCGTCACCGAACCAACTTCTACAAGGATCGATTTCAGCCTTTGCTCCCATTTTGCCTCATCCAGCGCTTGCCTATTGTTGAACTCCTCAGATCTCTTGGTCTGTATTTCTGCCTCCCCAACATTGGCTTTCCTCGCAGCCTCCTCACGACTTTTTGTTTCCTCTCCTGGTTTAGCATTTGCTTTACCTCTTCTCTCGGCTTCTTCCACTTCCTTCTGTTTTCGAATACTCTCTTGAATTTCTCGTTCCTTTGCCGCCTTAGCTTTGGCTAGCCTGTCAGCTTCCTCCCGCTTTTGACGTTCCTTCTCCTGCGATCTGGCTTTCCAAGCAGCTTCTTCCTGCCTTCGACGCTCCTCTTCCAGAGCTGCAGCCTCAGCTGCCTGCCTCGCTTTCTCCTTTTCTTCCTCTTCCTTCTTTCTTAGTTCCTCAGCCAGTACATCTTCACCCTTCCCCGCCAGCAACTCGATCACTCCCCCTTCCACTTTGCAAAACGGCTGCTGCTTCCACGACCGATTCTCCGCAGCCATCAACTGATTCATCCGCTCTTGAATCGATTCAAATCGTGTTGGAAATCGATACGACTCTCCGGCTTCCCGAGTCGCTTTCAGGTCAGCGATCAATCCATGAGTAAAAACACCTCCCTTATCCTTTAACTCATAAGACTTCTGGTTTTCACTGCAGCCACAGATGATCCCGACCGGACCTCTCTCCTGGTTGGAGCTGTGACGATCCGTCGCTTTCTCCACCACCAACACCAAATCCCGCGCTGTCAGCGGACTCATCCCGGAGTCCAAATCCCGATTTGCTGACTCCACTGAAGTGCGGCAAGCATCCAGCAGGATCAATCTACCGGCTCCCTGATCCCCCATCAATTCCTCCAGATCACTCACCCTCAAAGCCGCCTTCACCCGACGGTACGATTTGTCGCTTTTCAGATCCTCATAAACCACATTGGCCGGTAGCAACAAATGACCCCATTCCGCATCCTGATATCCATGCCCCGCAAAGTAGAACACCAGTAAATCCTCAGGCCCCAACCCCTCTCGCAACTCCCTCACCGAATGCTCAATCGTGTGGTTGTCCACCTTGATCGAGGACATTTCACTCGTCAGCAATCGCGTCTTCGAAAATCCACAATCATCCAACACTCCCTTCATCAACGTCGCGTCACTCACCGCCCAGTCCAGATTCGTGATCTGGTCATCCTGATAGCGATTCACTCCTACGATGACGGCGCGTTTTTCCATGGCTGGGTTACAGTAAACTGAATCAGTCCGAATTTGACCACTCTTTTTGAACGGGTGAGAGGTAGCCGGGGGTGATTTAAATCCGGTGGAGCCCACGGACCGCTGAGCCCCAGCTCGGCGAGTGGAGTCAGCATTTGAAGTAGGTTAAAACAGTAAATAGCCACCCTTAGTGATCAGCCAAAATCTGGGTGTCAAAGATTTTGATACAGTTCAGTGTTCACATTGAATTGAAATGTATGTATTCACAACTCCTTCAGAGTTGGTTTTGGCTTGAATCTGTAACCCAGGGTAGCGCTTGCCGCGCAACCCTGGGCTGTGTTGCGGAATCCCGTTGGGATTCAAACTGTGTCCACTTCATATCTTTTTGGGTGTCAAAGATTATATCCCAGTCCAGTGGATGCATTGAATTGTAATGTAACCGTCCACAACTCCTTCAGAGTTGGTTTGGGGGTGGATCTGTAACCCAGAGTAGTGCTCGCCGTGCAACCCTGGGCTGTGTTGCGGAATCTGGTTGGGATTCAAACTACTTCGACGTCACAACTTTGGGCTATTTTTTGGGTATCAAAGATTTTTAAAATTTTTTCTTAATTAATTTAATAAGTGGTCTAAAAAAGAGTTGCAACTCAGGGACAGACGAAGACCAATGAGGTTGAACCGGTACGACGGCCTGCAGCTGCCGCGATTGGCCGAACGGCAGTCCTTTGCGCCGTAGCCCCAGGAACCGCCGCGTTCGACGCGGTGTGAGCCGGAGGCGGGACCGACAGGGTTCGAGACCGATCCGGGATGGTCTAAATCATACCAGTCTTCGCACCATTCCCAGACGTTGCCGATCATGTCATATAGCCCCCAGGCATTGGGGAGTTTACTTCCTACTGGTTGCGTCCCTTCCTGATCTGCATGTGGTGCTGACCAGTATCCATCATCAGCATTTTTTTGATACCAACAGTATTTCTTCATCACACTGTCCTCCGAACTGTCTCCCCAATAATATCTCGTCTGGGTCCCAGCTCGACACGAATATTCCCATTGCGCTTCGGTCGGCAGCGCGTAATCATACCCTTCCGGCAATCGACCTGCAGCCCTTTCTCTCTCATTCAACTTCTTGATGAATTCCTTTGCGTCTTTCCACGACACACTCTCTACAGGAGCATTCTTTCCTGCATTCTGAAAATGACTTGGATTGTTGCCCATCAAACTCTCCCACTGCCCCTGCGTTACCTCATATTTCCCGATCCAGAAACCTTGCGTTAGAGTGACCTGATGCTGTTTCTCATCGCCATCCCTATATTCCTCATCTGCCGGACTTCCCATCATAAACGTCCCCGGCTCAATCCAGACCATTTCTAATCCAAGTCCTTCGATCGAGAAATCTGATCCCATCTGGGGAGCTGCCATCTGGGGAGCTGGATTGCTCACTGCAATCGCCAAGATAAACGCCGCAATTAATACAACAACCACCCCTATCCCTTTTGAAGATCGAGCCTTGGAATCCCCTGGCTCTGGCTCCCCAACCTTGGCTTTCCTCGCAGCTTCCTCCAGCCTTTTTTTCTCCTCTTCTTTCCTGGCTCGAGCTCTTCTGTAAACTTTGGACAAATCTTTAACTTCCCAAATAATCGTCTGAATTTCTGTCCCCCGTTCAAGCTTATTTTGAGCTAGTCTATTAGCCTCCTCTCGAGCATTTGCCTCAGCTTCGATCTGCACATTTTCTTTTTCTTCGTCCTCTTTCTTCCTTTTTTTCTCAGCCAAAAAATTTTCTTCCTTCCCCGCCAGCAACTCAATCACTCCCCCTTCCACTTTACAAAACGGCTGCTGCTTCCATGATCGATTCTCCCCTGCCATCAACTGATTCATCTGCTCTTGAATCGATTCAAATCGTGTTGGAAATCGATACGACTCTCCGGCTTCCCGAGTCGCTTTCAGGTCAGCGATCAATCCGTGAGTAAAAACACCTCCCTTATCCTTTAACTCATACGACTTTTGGTTTTCACTGCAGCCACAGATGATCCCGACCGGACCTCTCTCCTGGCTGGCGCTGTAACCATCCGCTGCTTTCTTAACCACCAACTCCAAATCCCGCGCTGTCACCTCACTCATCCCGGAATCCAAATCCCGATTTGCTGACTCCACTGAAGTGCGGCAAGCATCCAGCAGGATCAATCTCCCGGCTCCCTGATCGCCCATCAATTCCTCCAGATCACTTACCCTCAACGCCGCCTTCACCCGACGGTACGATTTGTCGCTCTTGAGATCCTCATACACCACATTGGCCGGCAGCAATAAATGCCCCCACTCCGCATCCTGATATCCATGCCCCGCAAAGTAGAACACCAGTAAATCCTC
>JAUIHU010000299.1 GCA_030432175.1 Verrucomicrobiia bacterium
AGCCCGGTCCAGGCGCTTCAGCGCCACCATGCCGCCGCCCTCGCCGCGGACGTAGCCGTCGGCCGACTCGTCGAAGGTGCGGCAGCGGCCTGTCGGCGACAGGGCGCGCGCCCGCGCGAGGGACACGGTTGTCTCGGCGCTCACGAGCAGGTTCACGCCGCCAGCCAGCGCAACTCGACAACGCCCGGACCGCAATGCATCGCACGCCAGTTGAATGGCTGAGAGTGAAGATGAACAAGCAGTGTCCACAGCCATGCTGGGTCCTTGAAAATCCATGAAGTAGCTGACCCGATTGGCAATGGACCAGAACGCTGAGTTAGGCGCGACAGGATTACCCAGCGCCGTCTGCTCTGGACCATGCAACTGGTATGTCCCAAACATGGCGCCGACATAAACACCCACACTCCGGTCAGATCCGCGCAAACGCTCCGGACTATACCCGGCGTTTTCCAAAGTATGCCAGGCAACTTCGAGGAACAATCGCTCTTGCGGATCCATGCGTTCAGCTTCTTTAGGAGAGATGCGGAAGAACAACGGATCAAAACAACGTCCATGCTCCAGGAAAGATCCCCAGTGACTGTACGACTTCCCTGGCTCCAGAGGACCTTTCGCCGAAGTAGAATACTCCCGCCAATCCCATCGATCTTCCGGGATTTCCGTCACAAAGTCCTTTGCAGCCAGCAGCCCATCCCAAAAAGAACGAAGGTCTGCCGACCCAGGGTAATACCCCGCCACTCCCACAATCGCGATACTGTCAGACCCGCCCGACCTGTCCGGCTTGTCCAACCTGTCCGGCTTGTCCAACCTGTCCGGCTTGTCCAACTTGTCCGGCTTGTCCGGCTTGTCCAACTTGTCCGACAGTCGGACTACCACTTCAGCGAGGTTTTTAGTTTCAAAGAAGATCGACTTCGGCAGCTTCGGAAAGTCTTTCTCAAGCTGGGTGTGCAGCTTGGCGATCAGCAAGGAGTCGAGTCCGTAGCTCTCATAAGATGTCTGCGGCTGTATTTTCTCGGGTGAGACCTGAGTCACTTCAGCCACAGCAGCCTTTAACTTCTCAAATAGATCCTCACTATTTTCTCCACTCGCTTCCTCATTTCTTGATGGGACGACTGTCAGAGAATGATTTCTCTTTTCGGCTATCTCCGTGATCCAATGTCTCACCGGGCTCCTGCCTGGCGCCTTTTTCCAAATACTCGCAGGTATTGGAGCCGGAGACACAACCGATTCCAAAAGCACATGCGCATTGGCTCCTCCAAAACCAAAAGAACTGACTCCAGCTTTCAGTGATTTACCAGATTCACTTTTCCAGATTTCCTTTTGGGTGATGAGACGAAATGGACTGCCTTCCAGCTTGAGATATGGGTTGGGTCGCTGAAAATGGAGTAATCCCGGCAATTCCCCAGTTTGCATGCAGATCAGAGTTTTGATCAATCCAGCCATTCCTGCGCCCGCTTCCAAATGCCCGATTTGGGTCTTCACTGCCCCCAGGCTTATCCAAGGTCGGATTCCTTTTTCACCATAAATTTTCTTCAACGCTTCGATCTCAATCGGATCTCCCAGCGCTGTCCCGGTTCCGTGCGTTTCTATATAGGATACTTCTTGTGGATCCCACCCCGCCTGTTCTAACGCTCGTCGCAGGACATCTGCTTGAGCATTCACATTCGGAGCGGTCATGGATTGCGCCCGACCCCCATGGTTTACAGCCACTCCTCTGAGGATCGCTAAAACTGGATCCCCATCCCGAACCGCATCACTCCATCGTTTTAATAAAACAACACCACCGCCTTCTCCTCGCACATATCCATTCGCCCTTGAGTCAAATGTCTTACACCGCCCGTCCGGAGCCATCATCCCTGCATCGCGGAATGCCTCAAACAGTGTTGGAGTCATCAATGCGCTAACGCCACCTACGACAGCGCCTCGACATTCTCCAGATTGAACCGCTCGGGCCGCCCGGTTTAATGCTACCAACGAACTGGAGCACGCGGTGTCAATCACTTCGCTTGGACCTCGCCAGTCATATCGATAGGAAATCCGATTCGCTGCCAGACTGTGCGCCATGCCGGTGGCTGTGTAGCCTTCTGGAGCCTGCGCTGCGTAGCGCGAGCAGAGTTCGTAGTAGTCGTTGGATGAAAGACCAATGAAGACGCCAACATCTCCATTACAGAACCGCTGGGGAACCTGTCCGGCATTCAGCAACGCGTCAGATGTCCAATCCAATAACCACCGATGTTGTGGATCCATCCACATCGCTTCCCTGGGAGAATGTCCATGGTATTCAGCATCCCAGAGATCGACTCCATCCACAAAACCACCCCAGGGCAAATCCTCTTCATTCACCCCATTCCAGGCAGAGCCTCTGCGCTCCAGAGGAAATCGTTGGATTGCATCTTTCCCCGACATGAACAGGTCTCGGAACGCGCCAAGATCGGAAGCACCGGGAAAGGATCCGGCCATGGATACGATGGCAATATCCATTGATTCCGGATGAGATTCACTGGTGATGACTGGAGCGCGCTCTTCTACTGGCTCCTTCAACTCCGTGCCAGATTGAACACCAATGGCTTCGGAAGAAACGGTATTGATTTTGTCTTTTTTCAGAGCGCTGCCAAAGGTCGTCCAGAGGTATTCAACCAAAGATTCCAGCGTCGGGTATTCGAAAAACAACGCCGGGCTCAAATCCAAACTCCAACGATCATTCAACTGATGAGTCAACTCAGTCAGCGATATGGAATCATATCCATACGCAGTCATTTCTTCTGAAGGATCCAGATCTTCAACAGACACCTGGATTTGTCGGGAAATAATCTCCAGAATATCTCTCTCAAATGCTTCACGGGTTGGAAGTGACGACTGTTCAATTGAAGCTAATTTTGCTTCAGAGGATTTGTTAGGCCTAATGAAGGAATGAACTATCTCTCCTGCCGCCTCAATGGTGAATGGAGCCTCAAGTAATCCAGGCCACAACTCGGGTTTCCCAACAAATACAGCGGCTCTCGAAACACCGGAACTCACCAGCGCTTCCAACGTTTTCATCCCTTCGCTGGTGGAGAGTGATTCCAATCCTGTCGCGGACCGAACTCGCTGAGCCACATCTGGAGCCACTTGCATTCCTCCCGATTCCCAGTGCGGCCAGTTGTAAGATCGAATCCACGTCGGATGATTTACCGCCAAGGTGTCTAAATAACAGTTAGCGGTTGAATAATCAGCTTGCCCAACCGTTCCAATTGCTCCCGCCAGTGAGGAGAAGAAAAGCAAAGGCGTTTGTCTGTTTTTTAAAATACTAACCAGATTATCGGCAACCTTGGCTTTAGCGTTAAAAACTTCCAGCGCATCAGCCGTTGATTTAAATGCCAGTGAACCATCCCGCAAAGTTCCCGCCAGGTGAAAAACTCCAGACCATTCCCCCCAGGATTCAGCTTGAGAAACCAATGCCTGTTCCAGAGCTTTTGCGTCTGTCGGATCACAGACCGCCCATCGGATCTTGCCAGAGAATTTTCTAAACAAATCATGAAACGTTTCGCGTTGATTCCCTCGACTGAGAATCAAAACCCTTCCGTTCCATTTTTCTAAAATATACTCCGCCAATATTAATCCCAAACCTCCACTGCCACCGACTAAAGCAAAACATCTCTCCCCTGCGCTCCAATCATCCAACCAGTTAAAACCCGCTCCAGAATTCTGCTCATGGATTTGCGCCAACGAGCTCCAGTTCCAGGAAAGTGAATGCCGAACACCTTTCTTCCATAACGCCTCAGCTTCTGAACTGGACAACTCCATGAGAACTCTCTCCGGCGACTGATCTGGATCAATGATCATCTGAACAATCAAGTGGCAGTTCTCCCGGGAAGCCGAACGCGCCAGAGCAGCCAGACTTTCATCCTGAGCATCTGATCCGGAAATGATCAACCGAACGGAATTTCGTGGGCCAGCGAGTTGCACTGCTTTTCGACAAATACCAACAGCTTGCTCAAACCTGTCCGCAACCGGAATCCCATGCGGTATGGACCAAACCAACAAAATCCCTTTACCTGGCTCAGCAGAGTACAGCTCCCACTGCTCCAGTAAAACAGACCGCCAATTGTGTTTCGTTAATTGAGTGAGACGAGCAGCCCAGTTCGATTCATTCTCAACCGCCAATAAATCATAACCAAAATCAGGGTCAGCGACACCTGTGAAATTACCCACTTCATCGTCCACTCTCGACTCTATCCATTCAGGAATCGCGATTTGAATCTGGCTTTTGTCTTTATTTGTTTGAGGAAGCGCTCGCAGGATAAAATCCTCAAACAACGCCACAGCCTGGCCATTGTCATCAACGATCCAGACATCCACCTGAAGGGTTCGATCGTCCTGCAATTTTTTGCGAACCAGTACCCTGGCTGATTCTGGAATACGCCTCCAAACCCGAAACTGTCCCACCTGAGCTGGCAGTCGTAACTGCCCCGTCGCCATATCAAAAGCAACCGAAGCCTGCAAAGCCCCATCCAACATCCCACACTCAAAACCCAACCAAGAAAACCCAGTTTTCGTACCTTTCGTGTCTTTCGTACCTTTCGTGGTTAATAAACCCCCCACTCTTCCCACGCCTTCCGTGGTACGGCACAGCTTCCCAAAACACCACCCATCTCCCAAACCCAATTCCGTAAGCGATCGAAAATCTCCCAGATAGTCCAGTCCCATCGCTGAGAAATGAACGTCCAACTCCCTCCGACCCCAACGCCGCCCACTACCACTCAAGCGCGCTGTGTCCGACAATACCCGGTCCACTTCAGATACCATATCCACTGGAACCTCATCCGCGCCATGCTCATCACACAGATCCCATCTGGCTTCCGCATAAAGTCCTTCTCTGTCTCGAAGTTGAACACGTTCAGCGCTCCAATCCAGATAAAGTTCCCCCACCACATCTTGCGGTTGAACAACTCTCACCCACCGAATGTTGAGTAGTTGCACCGGCATCTGACATTGTTCTTCCAAATGCATTTGCGCCAGTCGCAAGAATGCCACTCCCGGCAATACCGGAGATTCCTGAACTCGATGATCTCTCCATACAGGTTGCTCAGCAGACAGATGTAATTCGATTCTTCTGGGCAACGTTTTCAGGACATCCAATTTTCTGTCTGGCGCCGGCTCATTCACAGGATCAGACACTGTGGCGGAGTCCACCCAGTAAGTTGAAAAGTCAAACGCATACCCAGGAAGGGCCAGTTTTCTCGGAAGTTCCTGACCTTTCCAAATCTTTGAAAAATCTACCGCCACTCCCATCAGATAATCATCGGCCAGCTCAAAAATTTGATTACAATCCCCGCATCCTTCGTCCTGCTCAATCCCGGTCCGCTGCTCAGGTTCCAACCCTGCTTTCAACGTCGCTTTGAGTTGTTCCCATTCTGTCCCCACCCAAACCCATCGTCGTTTGAAATGAGTCCGTCCCAATGTCAGTGTGGCGCTGACTTGTTCCAAATCGGGCGCTGGATTTCTCCCTTGAGAGTCAGTGTTTTCCTGCTCCTCCATCCAGCGCAGCAACGTGGCTCCTTGTTCATGTAATGAACTTACATTCCTCGCCGATAAAGGAATTAAATATACTTTCGCGGAATGAGCAGTAGTACTTTGTCTTTTCAGATTCGGACGCGGAACAGCATTCCCAGACTGCACCTCTGGAGCCGCCTCCACTACCAAATGCGCATTCACTCCACTGAACCCGAAAGAATTGATCGCCGCCCGCAGCGGAGCTCCGTCAGCGCTGCTCCAATCCTTGGCTTGAACTGGAAAATAAAAGGGACTGTTCTCCAGTTCCAGATGTGGATTCGGATCATTCAAATGCAAAGTCGGTGGAATGACCCGATTCTTCAAACTCAGAATAACTTTAAATAATCCAGCAATCCCAGCCGCCGCCAAAGCATGTCCCATATTGGATTTCACCGATCCCAATGCACAGAAACTTTTCTTTCCAGTGAATGCGCGGACGGATTCGGTCAGAGCTTCGAATTCCATCGGATCTCCCAGTTGCGTTCCTGTTCCATGC